>NZ_CP087131.1:1507009-1808411 GCF_020911865.1 Chryseobacterium sp. C-71 | reverse complement strand
GGTGATTATAATGCAATAGGTATTCATCCATTGAATGGGCGTATGTACGCAATGCCTAGTACATCTTCTAATAATTTATGGATTATTAATACTGATGGAAGTTCAGTTAATTTAGGTCCTGTGACAGGATTGCCTGCGGGCGCATATAACGCGGGTGAAGTTGATAATTTAGGAAACTATTATGTAAAAGCATCAGGGGCTAATAATACTTTGTACAGAATTAATGTAACAACTTTAGTTGCAACGCCTATTACATTATCGGCAAGTATTTCTGTGGCAGATCTTGCTTTTAGAACTACAAATGGTCTTTTATATACTGTTAGTAATGACACTGGGCAATTGCTGTCTGTTAATCCTACTACCGGAGCTGTTACCGGGATTGGAGCTTCGCCAGGAACTGTTGCTTTTGGGGCATTGTTCGGTTCTAGTACAGGACAGATCTATGGATCAGACAATGCTGGTGGATTTTATCAATTTAATCTTACTACTGGACAAAGAGTTTTGATTTCAGGTTCGCCTGCGAGTGGTTCTAACGACGGAGCACATTGTGTGACATCGCCGATTGCGTTCAGTGCTGATCTCGCAATAACCAAAACAGACAATACAATAACATATGCACCGGGTTCTACAAGGGTATATACAATTGTAGCTCGTAACAATGGGCCTTTTGGGGTTTTGGGAGCAACGGTTTCGGATCCTTTGCCAGCAGGTATTCTTGCTGCTAATGTAAGTTATACTGCAGTTGCTGCAGGAGGTGCGACAACTGCAGTTTCAGGAACACAGACCGGAGCAATCAATGATGTGGTAAATCTGCCAGTAAATGCTACGGTAACTTACACGGTAACGGTAAGTATACCGTTCACTTTCACAGGTGATCTTGTGAATACGGTCACCATTACAGCGCCGGCAAACAGTACAGATTCTAATTTGACTAATAATACCGCTACCGATACGGATACTCAGGAGGTATGTTACAGACCAGGAGTTACAAGCGGAACTGTGTTGAATACAAATCACGGTTTTACTTCTTTAGCAAGAGCGGGTAATGCTGCGCAGGGAAATTGGCCAATGGTAAGAAAAGGAGCTTGGACGGTTTTGGAATCCAGAACTAAAGGTTTTGTTGTAAACAGACTGACAGCACTACAGATTTCACAAATTCCTGCGGCAAATCTTGTAGAAGGAATGATGGTGTACAATATTACGTCAGATTGTCTTCAGGTCAACACAACGGGTACTCCGGCGGGTTGGACTTGTTTTACTACACCGACGTGTCCGTCTAATTAATGTTTAATAAAAAAAAAGAATTAATAATGAAATATTTATTTCTAATCATACTGGCATTTTTGTCAGGAAATGTATATTCTCAAGTAGCGATAGGTAAAGAAAGTGTGTCTTCACCATCTGTTTCACTTGATTTCGGACCGGGGAATCGAGGTATTGTTTTACCGTGGGTAACTTCAGAAGGAAGTGTTACTGGTGTTGTAAACGGTACATTGGTTTATGATCTTACCGATAAAAAAGTGAAGGTAAAATACGCATCAGGCTGGAAGGATCTTACAGTTAATGCAAATGGTACAACGGTAGATCCGTTGAGTACTATAGATGGAGCCTTAATTCAAGGGAGTTCAATAAATGAAAATACTTCTGCTAAAACAGCCATTGGAACAACTTTAACTTCTACGCCAGGGATATTGGTTTTAGAAGATACCGACAAAGCTATGGTTTTGCCTACAGCTGCAAGTCCGCATCTTAATATCAGAAATCCTGCACCCGGCATGATGGTATATGATAACTTCAATAAAGTGTTAGCTGTTTATAACGGAACAGTTTGGTCTTTTTGGGGTAGAGAAAATGTTCCTACTGTAACAACAGGAACCGGAAGAGTATGGATGGATCGTAATTTAGGTGCAACGCAGGTGGCTACAAGTACTACAGATGCTGCTTCATATGGTGACTTATACCAATGGGGACGTTTAGCTGACGCTCATCAAATTCGTACTTCCCCGGTAAGTACTACATTAAGCAGTACAGATGTTCCCGGCAATGGAAATTTTATTACTGCTCCTACTAGTCCTTATGATTGGCGTTCACCACAGAATGTCAATTTATGGCAGGGTGTAAGCGGTGTCAATAATCCATGTCCTAATGGTTTCCGTATTCCTACTTTGGCAGAATTTCAAGCTGAATCAGCGCTTTTTGCCACACAAAATGCAGCAGGTGCATTTAATTCCCCATTGAAATTAACGACGGCTGGCTATAGAGCTTATAATAACGGAGTAATGATTCAAGAAGGTACTACTGGTGTTTATTGGACCAGCACAACAGCGGGTACTAATTCTTCATATGTTCTGTTTAATACATCAAACAGTACTTCTGGCAGTGTTTTTCGAGCGTATGGGTTTTCTATTCGTTGTATAAAAAACTAAAACTTTTACGAATCACCAATATTCTTAAAAGGCTAACTTAAATTTTAAGAAATCCGTCTCACAAATTTTTGTGAGACGGATTTTATTTTATTTACATTCTAAATATAAGAGATGAGAAGAATTTATTTTTATTTATAAATCAATCAGGCAGAAGGATGGATTAGTAAGATGTATAAAAATTAACTTTTTGTTTAAGTTAGATCAATTTATTTAAAGTTAAAAACCGCTGTTTTTTTACAAGGTGATGTTTTTGATTTAAAAAATAATGAATCTTGCTGTACAGGGTAAACTTTCAGCGAATTTGTTATATCAACTCTTTTAAAAAATTAAGAAACTTTTATGATTACATAAGTTACAGAGTAATGCTTAAATTTGTGTAATCGCTTAAAAATTAGTATATTTGCAGTTCTTTTGGCGCTAATAAATATACATACATCAGTAAAACATTGTAAATCAACTCTTTCATAATTTTGAAAGGGATTTCTTGTTGATAGATTATTTACATTTATTCGTCCAAAATAAAAATTTAAAAATATTTTGCATTACGCTGTGAAAAGATATACCAGCGTTGCAGTTAGAAAGATAGAGATGTAATTTAAAGGGAAAAAGGTTCTTACGTGAGCGCCAAAAACACTTTTACCTTTTTACTTTTAACTTGTTTCTTGTCATTCTGATATTTTTTGTAAAATCAAAATATTTTTTTAACCCTTTCTTAAAAGTTTTATGAGTAAAACAACCGCAATTACTAAAGGAAATGAGAGAATTAATTTCTCTACAGCGAAAGGAAAAATCATTACTCCGGATTTCTTAGATATCCAGTTAGAGTCATTTAAAGATTTTTTCCAATTAGACACACTTCCGGAAGACAGAAAGAAAGAAGGTTTGCACAAAACCTTCCAAGAAAACTTTCCAATTACCGATTCTAGAAACCAATTCGTTTTGGAATTCTTAGATTATTTGGTAGATTCACCACGTTACTCAATCGATGAGTGTGTGGAAAGAGGTTTAACGTATTCCGTTCCTCTAAAAGCTAGACTTAAATTATACTGTACAGATCCTGAACATGAAGATTTTCAGACCGTTGTACAAGATGTTTATTTAGGTCCGGTTCCTTATATGACGCCGTCTGGTTCATTTATCATTAATGGTGCAGAGCGTGTTATCGTAACTCAGTTACACAGATCTCCGGGTGTATTCTTCGGACAGACTTACCACGCTAACGGAACAAAATTGTACTATTCAAGAATTATCCCTTTCAAAGGATCTTGGATGGAATTTACTACCGATATCAACAGCGTAATGTACGCGTATATCGACCGTAAGAAAAAATTACCTTTAACTACATTATTAAGAGCTATCGGTTTCGAATCTGATAAAGACATTCTTCAGATCTTTGACCTTGCAGAAGAAGTGAAAGTTTCTAAAGCTGCCCTTAAAAAAGTGGAAGGTAGAACTTTGGCTGCAAGAGTTTTGAACACTTGGTTTGAAGATTTTGTAGACGAAGACACTGGTGAAGTTGTTTCTATCGAAAGAAACGAAATCATCTTAGACAGAGAGACTATTCTTGAAAAAGAACATATTGATCTTATTTTGGATGCTGGTGTGAAGTCTATCTTGATTCACAAAGAAAATTCAAACGAATTCTCTATCATCCAGAATACATTACAAAAAGACCCTACCAACTCTGAAAAAGAAGCGGTAGAATATATTTACCGTCAGTTAAGAAATGCAGATCCACCCGATGAGGAAACTGCAAGAGGAATTATTGAAAAATTATTCTTCTCTGAGCAAAGATATTCACTTGGTGAAGTAGGACGTTACAGACTAAACAAAAAGTTAGGTCTTAATATCCCTACAACTACTGAGGTTCTTACAAAAGAAGATATCATTGCGATTGTAAGACACTTGATCGAATTGGTAAACTCTAAAGCTGAGGTTGATGATATCGACCACTTATCAAACAGAAGAATTAAAACTGTTGGTGAGCAATTAGCAGGACAGTTTGGTGTAGGTCTTTCTAGAATTGCAAGAACGATTAAGGAAAGAATGAACGTTAGAGATAACGAAATCTTTACTCCGCTTGATCTTGTTAATGCGAAGACTTTGACATCAGTTATTAACTCATTCTTTGGTACCAACCAGCTTTCTCAGTTCATGGACCAAACCAACCCTCTATCAGAAATCACGCACAAGCGTAGACTTTCTGCCTTAGGACCTGGTGGTTTATCAAGAGAAAGAGCAGGTTTCGAGGTACGTGACGTTCACCATACTCACTATGGTCGTATCTGTCCTATCGAAACTCCTGAGGGACCAAATATTGGTTTGATTTCATCTTTAGGTATTTATGCTAAAATCAATACTTTAGGTTTCATCGAAACTCCATATAGAAAAGTAGAAGGAAGTACTGTAGATCTACATGCTGATCCTATTTATCTGAATGCAGAAGACGAAGAAGATAAAGTAATTGCTCAGGCAAACGTTGAGTTAGATGATAACGGAGCGTTCTTAACAGATAGAATTATTGCCAGATTAGATGGTGATTATCCAGTTGTTGAGCCTTCTCAGGTTAATTTGATCGACGTTGCACCTAACCAGATTTCCGGTATTTCAGCTTCATTGATTCCATTCTTGGAGCATGATGATGCGAACCGTGCATTGATGGGATCAAGCATGATGCGTCAGGCAGTTCCTTTGTTGAAGCCACAAGCTCCAATCGTAGGTACAGGTCTGGAACAACAAGTTGCGAAAGATTCTAGAATTTTGATCAATGCCGAAGGAAGAGGTACTGTAGAGTACGTAGATGCTGATCAGATTACTATTAAATATGAAAGAAGCGATGACGAAGATTTAGTATCATTCGAATCTGCTACGAAAACATATAAACTGACTAAGTTTAGAAAAACTAACCAGAGTACAACTATTACCCTAAGACCAAACGTAAGAGTAGGTGAGACGGTAGAAAAAGGTCAGGTTCTTTGCGACGGTTATGCAACCGAAAACGGAGAATTGGCTTTGGGTAGAAACTTGGTAGTAGCCTTCATGCCTTGGAAAGGATACAACTTTGAGGATGCAATTGTAATCAACGAAAAAGTTGTACGTGAAGACTGGTTTACTTCAATTCACGTAGATGAGTATTCTCTTGAAGTTCGTGATACCAAATTAGGTATGGAAGAATTGACGGCAGATATTCCAAACGTTTCTGAAGAAGCTACAAAAGATCTTGATGAGAACGGAATGATCAGAATCGGTGCTGAAGTGAAGCCTGGTGATATCATGATTGGTAAGATCACTCCAAAAGGTGAATCTGACCCGACTCCTGAAGAGAAACTTCTTAGAGCAATCTTTGGTGACAAAGCCGGTGATGTAAAAGATGCTTCATTGAAAGCAGATTCTTCATTAAGAGGTGTTGTGATCAACAAGAAATTGTTCTCTAGAAACATTAAAGACAAAAAGAAAAGAACTGAAGAAAAACTTAAGCTTGAAGAGATTGAAAACACTTACAAGGCTAAGTTTGACGAGTTGAGAAATACTTTAATCGAAAAATTAAACACTCTAGTTAGCGGTAAAACTTCTCAGGGAGTTACGAATGATTTAGACGAAGAAATTATCGGTAAAGGAGTGAAATTCACTCACAAATTGTTGACTTCAGTTGAAGACTACGTAAACGTTAGCGGTGCAGATTGGACGGTTGACAACGATAAGAATGAATTGATCAAACAATTGATTCACAACTACAAAATCAAATTCAACGATATTCAAGGAGTTAAAAACCGTGAGAAATTCGCAATTTCTATCGGAGATGAGCTTCCTGCAGGTATCATGAAATTGGCTAAAGTATATATCGCTAAAAAACGTAAACTAAACGTTGGAGATAAAATGGCGGGTCGTCACGGTAACAAGGGTATCGTTTCGAGAATCGTTCGTGAAGAAGATATGCCATTCTTGGAAGACGGAACACCGGTAGATATCGTACTGAATCCACTTGGGGTACCTTCTCGTATGAACATCGGACAGATTTATGAAACAGTTCTTGGATGGGCTGGTCAGAAATTGGGTATGACGTTCGCTACGCCAATCTTTGATGGGGCAACTCTTGATCAGATTACAGAGTATACTGAGAAAGCAGGAGTTCCTAAATTCGGTCACACTCACCTTTATGATGGTGGTACCGGAGAAAGATTTACACAAGCTGCAACTGTAGGTATTATCTATATGTTGAAACTTGGACACATGGTAGATGACAAAATGCACGCACGTTCTATCGGACCTTACTCATTGATTACTCAGCAGCCATTAGGAGGTAAAGCTCAGTTTGGTGGTCAGAGATTCGGAGAGATGGAGGTTTGGGCTCTTGAAGCATTTGGAGCTGCAAATATCTTGAGAGAAATCTTGACTGTGAAGTCGGATGACGTGATTGGTAGAGCAAAAACTTATGAAGCGATTGCAAAAGGGGAAGCAATGCCTGAACCAGGTATTCCGGAATCTTTCAACGTATTACTTCACGAGTTACAAGGTCTTGGATTAGACGTAAGATTGGAAGAGTAAATTAAGATTTAATTGTTAAAAAATTAAAGCATTAATTAAACTCAGAGATAATAAGTGCGAAAGTGATTTTGAAGCTTTCAATCTTTTAATCTTTTAATCAAAAATTAAATTATGTCAAATAAAAATAAATCAAGTAGATTTAATAAAATAACCATCGGTTTAGCTTCACCTGAGTCAATTTTACAAGACTCAAGAGGAGAAGTGCTTAAGCCGGAAACTATCAACTACAGAACGCATAAACCAGAAAGAGACGGTTTGTTCTGTGAAAAAATCTTCGGTCCTATCAAAGATTACGAATGTGCTTGTGGTAAATACAAGAGAATTCGTTACAAAGGGATCGTTTGTGACCGTTGTGGTGTAGAGGTTACGGAGAAAAAAGTACGTAGAGAAAGAATCGGACATATTGGTTTGGTTGTTCCTATTGCGCACATTTGGTATTTCCGTTCTTTACCAAACAAAATCGGTTACCTTTTAGGTATTCCTTCTAAGAAATTAGATATGATCATCTATTACGAGAGATATGTTGTGATTCAGCAAGGTATCGCTAAGAAAGCAGATGGTTCAGATTTTGACGAGAAAGAATTCCTTACAGAAGAAGAATATCTGGATGTTTTGGAAACTCTTCCTCCAGATAATCAATATCTTGATGATGCAGATCCAAACAAATTCCTTGCTAAAATGGGTGCGGAAGCTGTTGAAGAATTGCTGAAAAGAATTGATCTTGATGCATTGTCTTTCGACTTGAGACACAAAGCTCACAACGAAGGTTCTAAGCAAAGAAGAACTGAAGCTCTTAAAAGATTGAACGTAGTAGAAGCATTGAGAGGTGCTAATACAAGAATGATCAACAGACCAGAGTGGATGATTATGCGTGTGCTTCCTGTAATACCACCAGAATTAAGACCATTGGTTCCATTGGATGGAGGACGTTTCGCAACTTCTGACTTAAATGACCTTTACAGAAGAGTAATTATCAGAAATAACCGTTTGAAGAGACTATTGGAGATCAAAGCTCCTGAAGTAATCTTGAGAAACGAGAAGCGTATGCTTCAGGAATCTGTAGATTCATTATTTGATAATACAAGAAAATCTTCTGCTGTAAAATCTGAATCAAACAGACCATTGAAATCACTTTCAGATTCATTGAAAGGTAAGCAAGGTCGTTTCCGTCAGAACTTACTAGGGAAAAGGGTAGATTACTCGGCTCGTTCGGTAATTGTTGTAGGTCCAAACTTACAGCTTCACGAATGTGGTATTCCTAAAGATATGGCTGCGGAATTATACAAACCATTTATCATTAGAAAACTAATTGAAAGAGGGATTGTAAAAACAGTAAAATCTGCAAAGAGAATTATTGATAGAAAAGAACCAGTAGTATATGATATCTTAGAAGGTGTAATGAAAGGTCACCCTGTTTTACTAAACAGAGCGCCTACTTTGCACAGACTGGGTATTCAGGCTTTCCAACCTAAGATGATCGAAGGTAAGGCAATCCAACTACACCCATTGGTAACGACAGCATTTAATGCCGATTTTGATGGTGACCAGATGGCGGTACACTTACCGTTAGGCCCAGAGGCAATTTTGGAAGCTCAGTTATTGATGTTAGGTTCTCAGAATATTTTGAACCCTGCAAACGGTTCTCCAATTACAGTACCATCTCAGGACATGGTTCTTGGTCTTTATTTCATGACCAAAGAATTAAGCTCTACAGATGAGAAAAAAGTTTTAGGAGAAGGTCTTGCATTCTATTCTCCGGAAGAAGCGGAAATCGCTTATGCTGAAGGTAGAGTTTCATTGAACGCTAAAGTAAGATGTAGACTACCGGTAAAAGAAGAAGGTGTAATCACAACTAAATTGATTGAAACTTCTGTTGGTAGAATCTTATTTAACCAGATCGTTCCTAAGCAGTCAGGATATATTAATGAACTTCTTACAAAGAAATCATTAAGAAATGTTATTGGTAAAGTACTTGCCGATACAGATTTCCCTACCACTGTGAAGTTCTTGGATGCAATGAAAGACTTAGGGTATTCAAATGCATTTAAAGGAGGTCTTTCGTTCTCATTAGGTGACATCGTTGTCCCTGTTGAGAAAAAGAAAATGATCGCAACATCTATTGAAACTGTAGACGAAATTAGAGCCAACTATAACATGGGTCTTATTACAGATACAGAAAGATATAATCAGGTAATTGACGTTTGGACAAACACCAACGCAGGATTAACTGAAATGATCATGAGCAGAATGAAAGTTGACCAAGGTGGATTCAATTCTGTATACATGATGCTTGATTCTGGTGCGAGGGGTTCTAAAGAACAGATCCGTCAGTTATCAGGGATGAGAGGTTTGATGGCAAAACCGCAGAAAGCTGGTTCTACCGGTGCGGAAATTATCGAAAACCCGATTCTTGCAAACTTTAAGGAAGGTCTTTCGATCTTAGAATACTTTATCTCTACTCACGGTGCTCGTAAGGGTCTTGCGGATACCGTATTGAAAACTGCCGATGCAGGTTACTTGACTAGAAGATTGGTAGACGTTGCACAAGATGTTATTATTACAGAACAAGACTGTGGAACCCTTAGAGGAACAGAAGTTACTGCACTGAAGAAAAATGACGAAATCGTTGAAAGAATTTCTGAAAGAATCTTAGGTAGAGTATCTCTTCATAATATTTACGATCCGGAAACTGACGAATTAGTAGCAACAGCAGATCAGATTATTGAGGAAGCTTTAGCGAAAAGAATCGAGGAGATGGGTATTGAAGCTGTAGAAGTACGTTCACCATTAACTTGTGAAACTCAAAAAGGAATCTGTGCTAAGTGTTATGGTAGAAACCTGGCAACTGGTAAGAAAATCCACATGGGTGAAGCGGTAGGTGTAATTGCGGCACAGTCAATTGGGGAACCGGGAACTCAGCTTACGTTGAGAACCTTCCACCAAGGGGGTGTATCTACAAACGTATCAGAAAACCCTTCAATCTCTGCAAGAAGAGACGGTATCGTTGAGTTGGATGAGGTAAGAACAATTACTTCTGAAGACGAAAACGGTAACACTGCGGAAGTAGTAGTATCTCGTACAACAGAATTTAGATTGGTTGCTGATAACGAATCTAGAACTCCGTTGATGATTGCTAACGTACCTTATGGATCTCAATTATTAGTTAAATCTGGTGATAAAGTGAAAAAAGGGGATATCATTGCAAAATGGGATCCGTATAACGCGGTAATCATTGCAGAAAATGCTGGTAAGGTAGAGTATGAAGATATCATCCAAGGTATTTCATTCCAATTGGAGATTGATGAGCAAACAGGATTTGAAGAGAAAGTAATCTCTGAATCTAGAAATAAGAAAGCCGTACCTACATTGAAGGTGGTAGATTCTAAAGGAGTTGAGCAGAAAGGTTACAACTTACCGGTAGGAGCCCACTTAATGGTAAATGATGGTGAAAAAATTAAGGCTGGTAAAGTCTTAATCAAAATCCCAAGAAAATCTGCTAAGTCAGGGGATATCACCGGAGGTCTTCCGAGAGTTACAGAATTATTTGAAGCAAGAAACCCTTCAAACCCGGCGGTTGTTACAGAAATCGATGGGGTAGTTTCTTACGGAAAAATCAAGAGAGGTAACCGAGAATTGATCGTTGAGGCAAAAACTGGTGAGAGAAAAATTTATTTAGTTAAATTATCAAACCAGATCTTGGTACAGGAGAATGACTTCGTGAGAGCTGGTTCGCCACTTTCTGACGGTTCAGTTACTCCAGACGATATCTTGAAGATCAAAGGGCCAACTGCGGTTCAGGAATATTTAGTAAATGAAATTCAGGAAGTTTACCGTCTGCAAGGGGTAAAAATCGACGATAAGCACTTCGAAATCATCGTAAGACAGATGATGACAAAAGTATCCATCGTTGACGGAGGTGATACTCAGTTCCTTGAGGCTGCTCTTGAGCACAAATACGATTTCTTAATTGAAAACAACAGAGTATTTGGTCTTAAAGTAGTTACAGACGCTGGTGATTCTAAAGAATTCAAGCCAGGACAGATGATTACTGCAAGAGAACTAAGAGATGAAAACTCTAAGTTGAAACGTGAAGATCAGAAATTAGTTGAAGTAAGAGAAGCACTTCCTGCAACGGCAACGCCCGTATTGCAAGGGATCACAAGAGCGGCTCTACAGACGAAGTCGTTCATGTCTGCAGCATCATTCCAGGAAACTACTAAAGTTCTAAACGAAGCAGCAGTAGCTGGTAAAGTAGATAGCTTGAACGGTCTTAAAGAAAATGTAATTGTAGGACACAGAATTCCTGCAGGTACAGGTCTTAAAGAATACCAGAATGTAATCGTAGGTTCTAAAAAAGAATTCGAAGATTTAAATTAATTTAAAATTTAATGTTCAAGGTTCGAAGATTTAATTTATTTTTGAGCCTTGAATTTTTTAAACATAAAACTTAAACAAAAATAATGGACAACCAAAATCAAAACAACGATCCAAACAACATCAACATTCAATTAAACGAAATGGTAGCTTCAGGGGTATATTGTAACCTTGCTTTAGTAAACCATTCTCCATCAGAATTTGTAGTAGATTTCATCCAGTTAATGCCAGGTGTACAGCAGGCGAATGTTCGTTCAAGAGTAATTCTTGCTCCACTTCACGCTAAGAGAGTTCTTACAGCTCTTCAGCAAAACATCACAAACTACGAGCAGCAGTTCGGAGAAATCAAAGAAGTTGAGCCTTTCGTATTAGGTGGAAACAACGTACAAGCGTAAGATTTTCTCAAATATATAAGAATGCCCCAGCGAAAGTTGGGGCATTTTTTTGTACAAAATATCGTCATGATATTTATTTGGGCGCCTGTTTCCGTCCTCCGTTCCCGCTTTTTTGTTCGTCGTACCTCCTCGCAAAAAGAGCTCCACTCAGGCCGGGGCGCAGTATGTTCATTCTTTTATGTTCATTCAAAATTTTAATGTTATCAAACTTATTTTCATAGTTCAAAAGTGAATTATTAAGAATGATTAAAAATAATAGCCTGATAAAAATAAATGTAAGTAGCAATATTTCAATTTTATACCTTTGTTTTTAGATATCAGATAAAATATATGTTGAAGAATCAATTTATCATTAACAAATTCGGATTTTTGGGTGTTGATTTCTTAAAGGATCTCAACAAACATGGAATCATCAGCAATGTGAAAGCTAAAACTGAACTGTGCCGAGAAGGGCAGAAGAATAAATTTGTTCCGTTTCTCATTAAAGGTTCAATCAGAGTATTTTCATTAAATGACGGTCGGGAGTTGATTTACTATTATGTAAGAGAAAATGATAGCTGTATGATGACGTTTTCCTCTATTTTTTCCGATTATGTAAGCCGTATTTATGCAGTTGCAGAAGAAGATTCTGAGGTTTTATTGATTCCGGTTTCTGTAATGCATGATTGGTTATTGAAGTTTCCTGCAATAAACAAATTATTTTATCAGGAGTACGACAAGCGATTTTCAGATGTCATGAATATGGTGAATGAAGCGGTATTTCACAAGCTTGATAAAAGAATCCTAAGCTATATTAAACAACAGATATTGTTGACGGGTAATAATCCGATTAAGCTTACCCATCGGGAAATTGCTGTCAATCTTGGGACATCAAGAGAAGTAGTGAGCAGAGTGATGAAAAAAATTGAAAATGAAGGGGAAATTTCTCAAAGTAAGCAGGGCATCAGAATAGCACAATCTGAAAATGTTAGTCAATTCTAATAAATTTGTTTTAATAGTTTTATAAAGCCGATTGATAAAAACAATATCGTCGGTGACTTTTGTCACGCACTTTTAAAAATTTTAGTCGATAAGTTTGTTGTATCAATTTTAATTAAAATTATATGACAAAAACTCTATTATTTTTGTCGATGTTTACTTCAGTTCTTGCTTTCTCACAGGAAGATCTGCTGAAAGATATTGACACCATTTCAACAACCAATACAACTTCACCACCAGCTTTCAAAGCACTTCAAATCGTTACCGGACAATCAACAAAACTTACCGCAAAAAATGAGTGGTACGTTGTTATTGCGCATCGTTTTGGAGATGTAAGTGAGGGTTTCAAAAACTTTTTCGGTCTGGATGATGCTTCTACCAAGCTTGGAGTAATTTATGGTGTAACAGACGGAATCTCATTAAGTCTTTCAAGGGAAACCAACATGAAAACTTTTGAATTCGGAGCAAAATACAGGCTTCTAAAACAGAATGATGACGTGCCCGTAGATATTGTAGGATATAATGTGATGGCATTAAACACAGATTTGGATACCGAAACTTATCCGCATCTGAAGTTTGGCGATCGGCTTTCTTATCTTACACAAGCTCTTATTTCAAGAAGGTTTAATGAGAATTTTTCTTTACAGCTGACGCAGTCTTATGTTCATAAAAATCTTTATGAGCCGACCATTGAAAACAACAATCAATTCTTGGCCGGATTAGGAGGACGATACAAAATTTCCAAAAGAATCTCGATCAATGCAGAATATTTTGTGAATTTTGACAATCAGAGTTTTTACAAAAATCCATTATCATTAGGAATGGATATTGAAACAGGAGGTCACGTTTTTCAGCTGTTATTCAGCAATTCTCAACTGAATTCTGATATTGGTTATCTTACTAACGCTACCGGAAAGTGGGAAAAGGGACAGATTTTCTTTGGGTTTAATCTTTACAGAGTATTTTAAAATGAAAAAAATAATTTACATAACCAGTCTTATTCTTTTCATTACCTCTTGTGAAAGCAGAACCTATGAAGAGATTTCTGATAATACGCCAATCGCAGAAACTGTAAGATATCAAACCGACATAAAACCGATTATCGATGCCAACTGTACAGTTTGTCATTCTGCCGGAGGATCAGCTTCTTTTCAGCCATTGACAAATTATAATCAGGTAAAAACGAATATTGACAACATCATTAACCGAATTCAAAGACCCAATGGAGATCCTTTAAAAATGCCTCAAGGCGGTTCTCTTTCTCAAAATCAGATTAATCTTTTCGTAAAATGGAAAGCTGATGGTTTTATTGAAAATTAAAAAAGAATTGAATATGAAAAATGTAGTATTAATCATCATTTCGTTATTGTTCAGTAATCTTGTTTTGGCTCAAAAATACAGCTCCAAAACAGGAAAAGTTACAATTGAAGCGTCAATTCCTATGTTTGAAGATGTTTTTGCTCAGGATGACAATAATATTGTAGTTCTCAATGCCGATACAGGAGAAATGGCTTCTGTTTCGGTAGTAAAAAACTTCAAATTTAAAGTCAAATTGATGGAAGAGCATTTCAATGAAAGCTATGCAGAAACAGCAAAATATCCGAAAACAACTTTCAAAGGAAAGGTTTTGAATTTTGATAAGACAAAACTAAGCGAAAGTCCTCAAAAATTTACCGTTCAGGGAGTTTTAAACTTTCACGGAGTAGACAGAAATATTTCTTCTTCAGCTATGATTTCTGCAAAAGACGGAAAGATTTTTATGAAAGGAAATTTTATTGCTAAATCAGCAGATTTTAAAGTGACCATTCCCAAAATGGTCATGAAAAAAGTCGCTGAAAACGTGAATGTAGAATATTATTATACTCTTGTAAAGCAATGAAAAAATTAATTGTATTCATAATGTTCTTTCTGAGTTTATCTTTCGTATCAGCTCAGGAAAAAGCAAAATCAGTTTTTGATATCGCAAAAAGTGGTACACTTGAAGAACTAAAAGTTTTAATGAAGAAAAATCCCGATGTCATCAATGAGACCAATGAGCAGAAGTATTCTCCTCTTATTTTAGCCTGTTACCGTGGAAATATGGAAGTAGTTGATTTTCTTATAGATAATGTAAAGGATATCAATTACAATTCTCCAATGGGTACTGCGCTGATGGGAGTAGTATTCAAAGGTGATTTGAAATTAGCTCAAAAATTATTAGACAATAAATCTGATATTAATAAAGCAGATTCTCAAGGCACAACCCCTCTTATTTTTGCTGCAAAATTAGGAAATGTTGATATGGTAAAACTTCTTATAAAATATAAGGCAGAAAAAAGTATAATAGATAAAGAAGGAAAAACAGCTTTTGAATATGCTGTATTTTCAAAAAATCAAGAACTTATAAACCAACTAAAAAAATAAAATATGAAAAAAATTGTAATTCTTTCACTCTCATTAATCAGTTTTTTGAACTTTGCTCAACAAAAAACTACAGGAGATATTACATTATCTCCTAATAATGGTGTTATGGCAAATTTCACTTTAGACAATACAACTTCTAAAGTAACTCTTTTGCTTAAAGGTCCTTCTGACAGATGGTTTGGATTGGGAATTGGTGTAAATGCTGGTTTCAGTATGTCTTCAGGTGATGCATTAGTTTACTCTGCGGTAACCTCCCCAATGCTCACAGATAGGAGTTTTACAGGATTGCAACAACCCCCTGTTGACACTGTACAAGATTGGACAATTGTAAGTGATAATGTTGTTGCAGGAATAAGAACTGTAACTTTAACCAGAAACTTAACGACTTCTGATACTAATGATTTTCAACTTCCTTATGCAACAACCAATTCAATAAGTATTGCTGGTGTAAGACCTCCCAGCGCAACTACTACAGTTGCTCCACATGGTGGAACCGCTAATGTAGGATATGCTACTGCTTCTTTTACGGCTGTATTGGGTGTAGATGAATTGAATGCTTTAGAAAAAAACAAAGTAAAGCTTTACCCAAATCCTGCAAAAGAAACCGTAAGTTTCAAAAATGCTGATAAAATAAAATCTATCGACATTTACGAATCTACAGGGAGAAAAGTAAGATCAGTAAAATTAGAAGGCGACAACATCAATGTTGCTGATCTTAAATCCGGAAGTTATTACTTTGAAATCACTTTAAAAGATGGAAGCCTGACCTTCGAAAAATTAATTAAAGAATAAAATGAAGCCACTGAAAAGTGGCTTTTTTTGGATTTGCACAATAATGTTAGTGCGTAAATCTTTTAATTATTTTTTAACTCAACAAACTTTTATGCGATATACATTCAACTTAAATTTGCATAAATTTTTAAAGGATGAAAAAAAGTCTTTCTTTCATATTTCTATTCACAATTCTATCAGTTTTTTCACAAACTAAAATCGACACGGCACAAGTCATCATACCAAACCGCTTCAACAATGCTGAAGCAAAGTCAAAACCTTACGTGATTATGATTTCCGCAGACGGTTTCAGATATGATTATGCTAAAAAATACAATGCCCAAAATCTTTTAAAATATTCAGGTCAGGGAATTCAGGCTAAAGCCATGATTCCGAGTTATCCGAGCATCACTTTTCCTAATCACTGGAGTTTGATTACAGGATTGTATCCTTCGCATCACGGTTTGGTTGATAATTTCTTTTACGATTATAAATTGCAGAAAAATTACGCCATGAACAAAAAAGAAATTGTGGAAGACGGAAGCTGGTACGGTGGAATTCCCTTGTGGGCGTTGGCTGAAAAACAAGGAATCATCAGTGCATCCATGCAGTGGGTAGGTTCTGCTAGTGAAGCTGGCGGGAAAAGACCAACTTATTATTATCCTTACCATGAAAAATTTAAACCTTCTGAAAAAGTAGATAAAGTCATCAATTGGTTGAAACTTCCTGAAGATAAAAGACCGCATTTTATTTCAATGTATTTTCCTGAAGTAGACGGAGCAGGACATCATTTTGGTCCTGAAGCGAAGGAAACTGAAACTGCAGTTCAGTTGGTTGATGCTGCAATTGGAAATTTAGTGGAAAAAGTAAATCGATTGGGTTTAAAAAATGTCAATTTCATTTTCGTTTCAGATCACGGTATGATTCAGGTTGACGGCGGAAATCCTTTAGAAATTCCTGCGATGCTTTTTGATAAAATAAGATTTGATTTTTACAATTCCCAGACTTTATTGAGAGTGTATGTGAAAAATTCTGCGGAAGTAAAAACTGTTTTTAAAGAATTGAAAGCTAATAAAACAAATGACTATGAAGTTTATTTAGATAAAAGATTACCTAAATATCTTCATTTTGCCACGAGAGATGATCAATACAATAGGATAGGGCAGATTCTTTTGATTCCGAAAGCTCCAAAAGTATTTTTAGAAAAAGATCAGAAAACCTCTTTAGGAAAACACGGCTATGATCCAAAATTGGTTCCCGAAATGAAAGCTACATTTTTTGCATGGGGATCTGAGTTTAAAAATAATTTAATCATTGATGAGTTTTCTAATGTCAACGTTTATCCTTTGGTCGCTGAGATATTAGGTTTAAAACCAGAAAATAAAATTGATGGAAAGTTGAAAGTACTAAAAGAAACTTTAAAAAAATAAAAGTCCCAACGAGACGGCCTAACAAAGGATAGGATAAAATCCTATCAAAAATATATAAATAGTATCGGCGGGCCTTTGGCCCGCCGATACTATTTATTCAAACATCAAGAATTAAATCGATCAGCAAACTCTTTCGCAAATTCCTCTAATTTAATCTCACCATAAATATAAGAACCATGCTCAATAAAGTCTTTTTGAACAACTCCAGTCCTGATTCCCAATCCCATTTCCGTGTACAATTCAGCCATTTCCTGTGGAACTCCAGCTTGAAGCATTCCGTTGAGAGATTCTTCATCTTTAAATTCAACCCACGGAAGTTCAGATTTTCCGATTGCATGACCAAAAGCTTTTGCTACATCCGAAGCCGAGCGAAGATCACTCACAATATATCTCACATTTTTATCTTCAGAATTTTTAACTAATTCTTCAGCTGCAGCTTTGGCGATATCAGTAGGATGAACTAATGGAACTTTTGCATTTTCAGGATAATTAGCTCCAATAATTCCCGCATTTTTAATCAAAGGAATATCGTTGAAAAAATTAATGTAAAAATATCCAGCTCTTAAAAAAGTAACAGAAGTATTTTCTAAGTCATTGTAAAACTTTTCAATAAAGTGTAATCCTTTAATTGGACCATTATCTACCGGAGATTCTACACCAATACTGCTTAACATAACAATTCTTTTTACGCCTGCCTGCTTGATGGCCTCAGCATAATTTCTTCCTGCATTGATTGTATTTTCGACAATATTAATTGCACCCATATTCGGAGGAGTCATTAGAAATGTGGCATCTGCTCCTTCAAATGTTTGAACTAAAAAATCTAAATCAGTAATTGAACCAATCGCTGCTTTGGCACCTAAAGCTTCAATTTCGTTTTTCTTATTTTCGTTGCTGCTGACAATCGTAATTTCGTGACCTTCTGTAATTAATTGTTGAGCTAATGGTTTGGCGACGTTCCCTAGAGAACCTGTAATAATAATTTTCATAAGTAAATATTTATTTTTGTTATTGTTATTTCTGAGAACAAAGGTATATTTGTACTTACTTTTATACAAGTACTTACCCTAAAGTATGTAACATGACAGCCATTAAAGAAAGTTCTACCATTCAACAGAATAAAAAATACGCACTTGATCTTTGTCCGGTCACCTACGTGATGGAAAAAATCGGTGGATTCTGGAAACCCATTATTTTATATCATCTTTCCAACGGAGATAAAAGGTACAGCGAACTGAAACGCGCCATTCCTGCAGTAACAGAAAAAATGCTGATTCAACATTTAAAGCAATTGGAAAACGATGGATTGGTAATAAGAACTGCTAAGTCGGTTGTTCCGCCTCACGTTACTTACAATTTGAGCGAATCTGGTAAAGGGTTGATACCTGTCATTCATTCGATGGCAGAATGGGCATTCAAAGAAATGGAGAGAGATAAATTATAAGAATTACAATTCCCCTTCTCTGAAGGGGTGGATTTTTGCAAAAGCAAAAAGACGGGGTGGTTAAAAATACATTTCGGAAATCAATTCAATTAATCAATGTATCTCATATAATCATCAATAGGAATGGGCTTCAGCCCATTTTTAAATGTAAGCCAATCAATTTAGGCTTTAACCAAAAACTAAAAACACTTGTATTCTTCAAAAAAAAGACTCTCCAAAAAATGAAGAGTCTTAGTTTATAAATAATAATTGAAAATTACAGAGACTGCATATCAATCACAAAACGATACCTCACGTCGCTTTTCAGCATTCTTTCGTAAGCCTCATTGATTTCCTGCATTTTGATGATTTCAATTTCAGAAACGATGTTGTGTTCTCCACAGAAATCAAGCATCTCCTGAGTTTCAGCAATACCACCGATGACAGATCCTGCAACAGATTTTCTTCCCATAATCATCGGAACTGTATTGATAATATTTTCCAGACCACCTAAATATCCAACCAGAACATGAGTTCCGTTGATCGTTAAAGTCGAAATGTAAGGATTCACATCGTGGTCATAAGGCACAGTATCGATAATTACATCGAACTTTCCTGCTACAGATTTCATTTCTTCTTTATCTGTAGAAATGACAACATGATCTGCTCCCAATTGTTTTGCATCTTCAGTTTTCCCCGGAGTTCTGGAGAATAAAGTTACTTCAGCGCCTAAACCCTTTGCAAGCTTAATCGCCATGTGGCCCAAACCACCTAAACCAACAACAGCAACTTTAGAATTTGGACCCACATTCCAATGTCTTAAAGGTGACCAGGTTGTAATTCCGGCACAAAGAAGGGGTGCAACGGCTGCTAAATCTAAGTTTTCTGGAATTCTCAACACGTGATCGGCGTCTACAACGACTTTTTGAGAATATCCACCGAAAGTGTGACCTCCTAAATGCTCGTCCTTACCGTTATAAGTTCCTACAAATCCTGTTTGGCAGTATTGTTCAAGATCTTGTTTGCAGCTTTCACAAGTTCCGCAAGAATCTACAATACAACCAACTCCTGCAAGATCTCCAACTTTGAATTTAGAAACTTCACTTCCAACTTTGGTAATTCTTCCTACAATTTCATGTCCGGGAACGGCAGGATATTTTGTTCCGCCCCAATCGTTTCTTGCCGTGTGAAGATCTGAGTGACAAACACCACAGAACAGAATTTCTATTTCTACGTCTTTTGGTGTTGCTTCTCTTCTTTCAATATTCATTTCTTTTAAGTCGGCTTCCTTAGATTCCGTACCGTAAGCTTTTACTGAGTATGTGTTCATTTTTTTAATTTTAAATTATTCTTCTGTATGCAAAAATCGGGACTTTTTCAGAAATATCACTTATATAAATTAATGAATCAGATACCATTTTTACTGATGCTGTTTTAATTTTTATTTAAAGTAAATTTTACAATGATTCGTTATGATAAAAACAAAGTTAAATATCATTGAAAGATTGCTTTTTTCATTTAACAATCTTATTTTTAAATATAAAATTCATTTGGTCAATGAAATCTCAGCAGAATATTGAAACGAATACCTTCCAAACACCATTTGGGAAAATTTTAGCCTTGAAGCAAAACGGAATCATCAAAGCGAAAAACATTCGTTATGCTTATTCTGAAAGGTTTAAAAAACCAATTGCAGTAGAGCCGTCAGATTCTGACATTCTTTTTCCTGAGAAAACTCCGGTTTGTCCGCAAAATATCAGTCCACTTTTAGAAAAGATGATTGGCAAAACCAATTTGGATGATTTTGAAGTAGATGAGTCGCCGCAATTTATTTCGGTTTTCCGTCCTGAAAATTTTAATGAAAATGAAAAATTATCAGTTTTAGTCTGGATTCACGGTGGATCTTATGAAATTGGATGCGGGGATATTGCAACTGCTGATCCTACCGATTGGGTGAAAGAACAGAGTTTGATTGTTGTCACAATTTCTTACCGCTTAGGAATCTTTGGGTTTTTAGGTGGAACAGAAGAAAGACCCGCAAATTTAGGATTATTAGACATTATTGAAGGTTTGAAATGGATAAAAACCAATATTTCAAGTTTTGGTGGTGATGCAGAAAATATTACTCTTTTCGGACAGTCGTCCGGAGGTGATGCGATTGCTCATCTGATGGCATCCGAAGGAATCGGAAATTTATTTAAAAGAGTCATTATTCACAGTGCGCCGTTAGGCTTAAGGCAAAACAGAAGTAAAATGTCTATGGAATTTTTAGGTAATACTAAAAGTTTCGATGAAAAATCTGATGCTGTAGAGATGATAGAAAACTACAAAAATAATCTCCCGTCTTTTATAAAATATGGTTTAAAAGCTGCAATGCCATTCGGAACTCAATATGGTTTTCCGCCATTGTGTAACGAAAGTGAAGTGGAAGAAAAATGGAAACAGAATGCTAAAAATATCGATGTTTTGATTGGCTTGAATGACGAAGAAACTTCCTTTTACTTAAGAGCTTCAGATAGTTTAAATAAATATTTGCCGAAAAGAATCATTGATAGAGCAATCAGAACAACCACAGAAATCATCTACGGAAAACCTGCCAAAGATTTTACTGAAAATTATGCTGAAGCCGGAGGAAATGTATATTTATTCCGAATTCATCCGCGCTTGACTGAAAATTATTTTATGGGAGCACACGCCATTGATCTTCCTTTTATTTTTGGAAATGAATCTGCCTGGAAAAATGCAGGAATTTTAAAAAATATTCCATGGGAATATATTAATGAAAACGGTAAAAAGTTAAGAAAGCTTTGGGCAGAGTTTGCCCAAAGCGGTAGTATATCTGATGATTCTGAAAGACCTGAGATTTTAGTTCTCCGAAAAGTTTAGTCTTTAGTTTAAACACAAATGACACGAATGTTTTTCACAAATAGCACAAATAAATTAGTGAAATTCGTGTAAAAAATCTATTCCGGGATCCACACACTCACATTTCCGGCAGGTGCAGGGAAATTTCCCCAGCCGTTTTCATCAATAGTTACCTTATCTTCAAATCTTCCCAGAAAATCATAAAAAGTCTGACCAATATATTTTTTACCCATTTCCATCGGCTTTTCGTAAGCGTCTTTATTGCTCAACACAACAGCGCAACCTTTGTGTTCATCATCACCTTCACGAGTCCAGCCTAGGCAATTTGCGTCTTCAAAATAATCTCTCTGAATTCCGTATGCATTTTCTTTTCTGGCTTTCAAAAGCTCTTCGATGCCGTCTACTTTATCTAAAAATATTTCCTGCTCGTTTCCTTCACGGTCATTATCTTTATAGCTTGCGCCATACAAATCTGGATAAAAGACACACGGATAGCCATTTTCTCTAAGCAAAATCAAGGCATAAGCCAAAGGTTTAAACCAAGTTTCAACCGGCGCTTCCAAATCCTGTAAAGGTTGAGTGTCATGATTATCTACGATACTTACAGAGTGTAGCGGGTCAGCTGAAGTAAGTGTTTCATCAAAAATTCTTCGCAAATCATAAGAACCACCTTCGTTGGATGCTGTATGGAAATTATTGTGAAGCGAACTGTCAAAAAGACTCATGCAGCCTTCGGTTGCTTCAATATATTTTTGAAGTAAATTCAATTGTCCTGGAGCCCAGTATTCTCCGACCGCAAAAATATTTTTACCGGAGTTTGTGCGCAACATCGTCAACCATTCTTTATAAAAATCAAAAGAAATATGTTTTAAGGCATCTAAACGAACACCGTCAAAATCGGTTTCATCAAAATACCATTTTGCCCAAGTATTCAGCTCTTCTCGTACATGAGGATTTCTGTGTTCGACATCATTAAACATCAGGAAATCGTAATTTCCTTTTTCATCATCGATCATTTCTTCCCAGTCATTTCCGTATTCAGACTGTATTTTGTAGATATGAGAATCTTTTCCTTCTGCATAATCTACACCACTGAAACAAGTGAAATTCCACTCAAAATCTGAATATTTTTTACCCCTTCCCGGAAAAGTAAATTTTGTGTACGACTGAATATCTGAAAACTCAGAAATGATTTTTTCACGGTTATTTTCGTCTACTTTTGCTGCTTTAAAGGTTTCAAGCTCGTCACCGCCGGCTTTATGACCTAAAACAATGTCAACGATAACCTGTATATTTTCTTTTTTCAATGCCTTAATTGAGTTGATGTAATCCTGCTTGGTTCCGTATTTTGTAGGGATGCTGTTTTTTTGGTCAAATTCACCCAGATCATAAAGATCGTACGCATCATATCCTACAGAATATCCTCCGTTTGTACCTTTGTAAGCTGGAGGAAACCAAACTGATGTGATTCCTAATTCTGATAAATGTTTTGCCTCTTTTTCGGCATGTTTCCACAGCGTCCCGTCTCCGTCACTGTACCAGTGGAAAAATTGAATCATTGTCTGGTTCATAGTCTATTGTATTTGGTAGTATCAATTTAATGAAAATTATTGGCTAATCTTCGAATTCCTCAAAACGAATTTTAAGCTGAACAGAAATCTGCTTTTTTTCTTCAGTGTTGAGATGAGATAACGACAGACCCAATAATCGTACCGCTTTATCATAGGGACGGAGTTCCCAAAGTTTTTTTGAAGTTTTAAAGTATTGCTCAGGAGAGCTGAAATATTCTTCTTTTGTAATGCTTCTTGTGAATAGTGAGAAATCTTTGTACTTTATCTTTAGAGTCAAAGATCTCCCCATAATATTATTTTTGGTTAATCGCTGATGAAGTTCTTCGCTTAGGCTTTCTAGTTTTTCATCAATCTGCTGCTCATCAGAAAGATCTTCAAAAAACGTTCTTTCCACGGCAACGCTTTTTTGGATTCTATGAGGTTTCACTTCAGAATGATGAATGCCACGTACCACATCATAATAATATTTTCCCGACTTACCGAAAAGTCTCGTTAAATCTTCCAGCGATCTTTTCTTTAAATCTTTGCCTTTATAAATCGCAAGACTAAACATTTTATTGGCGGTAACTTTTCCTACGCCGTAAAATTTTTCGACAGGAAGTTCTTCCAGAAATTTTTCAATTTTTTCGGGATGAATGGTTTTTTGTCCGTTGGGTTTATTGATGTCAGAAGCAACTTTAGCTAAAAATTTATTAACTGAAATTCCTGCAGAGGCTGTCAAACCCGTCTTTTCAAAAATTTTCTGACGGATTTCTTTGGCAATCTGATTGGCAGATTCTATCCCTTTTTTGTTTTCGGTGACATCGAGATAGGCTTCATCTAAAGAAAGCGGTTCTACCAAATCAGTATATTCATGAAAAATCTCACGAATCATTCTTGAAATCTCTTTATACCTCGGAAATCTGGGAGGAACAAAGATCAAATGCGGACATTTTTCTTTTGCAGTTTTACTTGGCATTGCAGAACGCACACCATATTTCCTCGCTTCATAACTTGCGGCAGAAACTACGCCTCGATGCCCGCCACCAACTGCAATGGCTTTTCCACGAAGTGCAGGATTATCAAGCTGCTCCACGGAGGCATAGAATGCATCCATATCGACATGAATAATTTTGCGTTGGGGAAAAGGAAAATCCATATTACAAAGATATGGATTCATTTATTTCCGTTTTAAAGTTTAATATTTAAGCTGTATGGTTTTTTAACATAAACCTTGATTTCAGCCTTACTTTAAAAGTTTGTCAATCGTAGCCTGAATTTCCGGATCTTCTGGAGAAATGGCGTAGTATTTTGCAATCTCAGATTTTTGATCGATGACCATATATCTCGGAATCCAGTTGAGATCAACGTAATTATTGAAATCATTCTTCCAGCCTACAGAAAACCAATAATTTTCTTTTTCTTTCATATTAAACCTTTCAAGACTGCTGTCGAATTTTTCTTTTGATCTTTCCAATGAAAAAAATACGAAATCGATGTTCGGGTTATTTCTTTCCAATTCTTCAGCTTTTGGTAAAGCGATAAGACAGTCTCTGCACCAGCCTGCCCAGAAATCGATGACCAAAACTTTTCCTTTGTGCTGATTTAATATTTCCTGAACGGTAATTTTTTTCCCGTTTTCGTCTTCTAATTTTTGTTTTAATGCTTCCTTTGAAAATTGAGTTTTTAAAACGTCAGGAGTTTTTTGTGAACATCCTAAAGTGAAAATACTCAACATCAAAAATGTCATGATCTGCTTCATTCTATTTTTTTTACAAATCTAAACATTGAAACGTAATTTTAGTGTGAAATTGTATGATTTAACAGAAATTTGAGAAATTGAGAAATTCTATTTTTAACAAAACAAAATCCGCAACGGTTGTTGCGGATTTTAGTATTTAGTTTTAATGCTTTTTATTCACATAATTCAGAATCATCTGATTAAATTCTTCTTTCTTATCAATAACGACATTAATTGGCCAGTAATAAACCATATCACGCAGATAATCAAAAGTTTTCAGTCGTACATAATCTTTTTCAGTGGTCAGAATTAATTTGTACTCGCCCAGTTTTTTGTATTCTGCAACGATGTTTTTAATATCTGCATCAGAAAAATTGTGGTGGTCTCTGAATTTGAGATGTTTCACTTTCTGAGAAAATTTAGACAAATGATTCAATAGAGGTTTCGGGTTGGCAATTCCTGTGATGAGAAGGATGTCATAGTAGCTGAGGTTATTGTCTGGCAGCATTTTCTCTCTTGAATATACGTTTTCATCATATCCAATCGATGAGAAAAATACTTTTTGATTGTGTGCAGGTCGTATTCTTGAGATGTAATATTGTTTGGTTTCTTCCGTCAGTTCATCAGGACATTTGCTGATCATGATAATGTCTGCACGACCTGCTCCAGCTCTGGATTCTCTTAAATCTCCGGCTGGAAGAAGATGATCTTTAAAATAAGGATCATTAAAGTCAGTCATCAGAATGTTAAATCCGGCTTTGATGGCTCTGTGCTGCATGGCATCATCAAGAATCAGAACATCAAGATCCATATCGTCAATAACTTTTTTGGCTCCAGGAACACGATCTTCAGAAACTGCGATTACAAAACGGTTTTTGAAACGTTCAAATAACTGCATCGCCTCGTCACCCACTGTTTTGTAGTTGCTGTCGTAATTGGTAACGTCATATCCTTTGGTTAGTCTTCCATAACCACGGGAAAGCACTCCGGTTCTGTAATATTTAGATAAAGATTTAGCCAAATACATCACCATAGGCGATTTTCCGCTTCCGCCCACAGAAAGATTGCCGACATTGATAATCGGAGTTTTGAATTTCGTAGATTTAAATATTCCCAGATCATACATTGTGTTTCGGATGCCCGTCACCATGTGATAACCCAAAGAAAAAGGATAGAGATACCATCTTTTCATACGTATGCAAAAATAAGAATTTTATAGCCGATTTTGTAGAATATATCTATGATTTATCAACATTAATTTTAAAAAATCGGTTCTTAATTGTTGTTAAATTAAATTATTTTTGCAATATTGTTTTTAAATCTGATTTTTAAAATAAGCAATTCAAAAAATCGAATAAGTTTGAAAGCAAAATCTACAATATAACATCTATTGCATTGAGGTATTTTATAGAATTTTCATACAACGGTAAAAATTATTTTGGCTATCAGATTCAGCCCAATGACATTTCTGTGCAGGAAGAATTGGAAAAAGCACTTTCCACCATTTTGCGGGAACCGATCAAAACGGTAGGAGCGGGGAGAACCGATACTGGTGTTCATGCAAAAAAGATGTTTGCCCATTTTGAAACAGAACAAGTTCTGAGCGATCAGCTTTCCTACAAACTTAATAGTTTTCTTCCTTCAGATATTTCAATTAAAAGAATTTTTAAGGTTGAAAAAGATTTTCATGCAAGATTTGATGCGACTTTCAGAACGTATGAATATTACATTTCATTAGAAAAAAATCCTTTTACTCAAGATTCGGCGTGGCAGCTTTGGAGAAGGAATATTGATGTCGATAAAATGAACGAAGCCTGTAAAATTCTTTTTGAATATGAAGATTTTACAAGTTTTGCGAAGCTTCACACTGACAACAAAACCAATCTCTGCAAAATATATAAAGCAGAATGGGAACAAAATGGAAGCGAACTAAAATTCACTGTTTCAGCCAACCGTTTCCTAAGAAATATGGTAAGAGCCATCGTAGGAACAATGATTGAAGTTGGTTCCGGGAAGATACAGCCGGAAGATGTAAGAAAAATAATAGAAAACAAAAATCGGAACTCTGCCGGAGTTTCTGCACCTGCTCATGCATTGTATTTAGTAGATGTGGGATATGAATTTGATGAAATTTAATTTTCATACAGTTTGTCATTCCGGAGGAATCTAAGCATAGATTTTTTGATTAAATTTGAATAATTCATCTTAGATTCCTACGGAATGATAAACTAAACTTATAGAACTAACACCATGACCGAAATAGAAAAACTTGCCTTTGCGCTCCATCACTTCGCCGGTCTTTCGGAAGAAGATTTTAAATTATCTGAGGATTTTTGGCATCCGAAAGAATGCAAAAAAGGAGAGTTTTATAATCTTCGGGCAACGGTTTGTACCTATTTTGGGTTTATTGTTGATGGCGTTTTCCGTTCTTATACGATTGATGAGAAAACAGGAGAAGAAAAGAATGTTTTTCTCTATTCGGCGAACGGATTTGTGGTTTCTTTCAAAAGTTTTATCAATCAGATTCCTTGTGATTATCACACGCAGGCTTTGACGGATGCTACCATTATTTACATCCGTTATACAGATTTAATTTCCTTGTATCAGCAGTCGCATCAGTGGGAAAAATTTGGACGGCTTTTGGCGCAGGAAGCTTTTAATGTGACGATGTCAAGGATTGAAGGATTTATTTTGAAATCTCCTGAAGAGCGGTATTTAGATTTGATGAAACAGCATCCTGATATTTTCAACAACGTTCCGTTGTATCATATTTCTTCATATCTGGGAATTCAGGGGCCGTCTTTAAGCAGGATAAGAAAAAGAATTTCAGGGAAGTAATTTAATTTTTTCTATTTTTTTTCTTTGGGCAGCTTAGAACTTCGTTCGTAGCTTTCGATTAAAGCCTTCGCTTTTATCTCATCTATGTCTTCCACTCCCACTTTTTTACCTCCGCTTTGCTCCGGCAAAAAGAGCTTCGTTCAAGCTGGGCTGTTGCAATTCGCTGCTAAAAGTGACGATTAATAAGAATCAATTGAAAATTTTCGCAATTTCATAATAATGAATTCTTTATGATCTTTGCTAAGTTTACGCCTTTGCGAACGAAAAATATTTTCAATAATTTTTAAAGAAAAAATTTGTCCCGAAAATTCGGGATTAAAAATAATATTCAAATAAAATTTAAACCTACTGTTACGATTTTAACCAAAGTTAAAATTATCCTCACTTAATCTGCGCAACTTTGTCTCATAATTTAAAACAATATTTATTATGAAAACAAAAACGATCGTATTGATTCACGGGTTATTCGTAAACAATACAAGCTGGAAAAACTGGAAATCTTATTTCGAAGCACAAGGTTACACTGTGCACACTCCATCCAATCCCGGACATGAAGGAAATCCGATTGATTTAAAGAAAAACATTCCTTCAGAATTGAAAAATGTTGGCTTTGATGACACGGTACAAAATTTAGTAAAATTCATCGACACCCTTCCTGAAAAACCAATCGTTATCGGGCATTCATTCGGTGGATTAATGGTACAAAAGCTGATTGATATGGGAAAAGCTGTTGCGGGTGTAAGCATTGACGGAGCTCCACCAAAAAATGTGATGGCTCCTTTTTCTACCGTCAAAATTGTCTGGCCTGTTGTGAATTTCTTCAAAGGAAACTCTGCATTTCTGGGAACCAAAGAATGGTATCACAAAGCTTTCTTCAATAATTATTCTAAAGAAGAAAGCGACAAATTGTACGAATCTGTTGCGGCTCCCGAAAGCAGGAAATTAGCAAGAGATCCGCTTTTCAAATCTTCAGCAAAATTAGATTTAAACAAACCTCACGAACCATTATTATTTATCGCAGGTTCCAACGACAATATTTTTCCGGCAGCATTTTCAAGAAAAATTGCCAATGCTTACAAAGACCAGAAAAGTATTGTTGATTTTAAAGAATTTGAAGGCAGAAGCCATTTTATTGCTGGTGAGAAAGGTTGGGAAGAAGTTGCTGACTATGTTTTGAATTGGTTGAAAAAACTGGCTTAAACCGTTGGGCACTTTGAGTGTTTGTTTTTCTAAAATAAGTGAAACGGCTTTGTTTAACTTGATTTCAACTCTTTTTATGAAGTTACTTCTATATCCTTACGTTTTTTAAACCGCAATGAGAGACAAAGTTTTTTCAATAAATACTTTCTTAAGATAAATAATGGCATTTCATTTAGCAAAGAAATACAATGTTTAAATTATCAGTCATTTGATAATGACAGCAAAATACAGAATTTGTGACTAAGATTTATTTGTTCAATAATCGAGATCGTGAATTTTCTATGAGTATTTGATAGAGTTGTAAAGGCTGTAAAATTTTAAAGCCGTATTTTTGCAGAGAATTTTTCAAATTAATTCTTTACGTCAATTCTATAAATGAAAAAACAAGATACCTGGGCAATTGTAAAAAGGCTTTTCTTCATCGGTATGAAGTTTCGTTCCTGGTTTATTTTTACCCTGATTATTTCTATCATATTGTCGATCGTTTCTACTTACAGACCTTATCTTACAATGCAGATTGTTGATAATGATATTACGAAACTGAAAGATAAAGCCTTGATGATGAAGCATATTTATGGCTTAGTCGGATTGGTTTTTGCGGAGACGATTTTAAATTTCTTTTTGGTTTATTTTTCCAATTATATATCGCAGAATGTGATCAGAGATATTCGTGAAAGATTGTATAATAAACTGATTTATTTCAGAACGGCTTTTTTTGATAAAACTCCGATTGGTCAGCTGGTAACGCGTGCTGTTGGTGATGTTGAAACGATTGCTACAGTTTATACCGATGGTTTTCTGATGGTTTTTGGTGACGTGTTGAGGATTATTTTTGTTTTGTTTATGATGTTTCAGGTTGATGTGCATCTGAGTTATATCTCATTGGCAATTTTACCTTTAATGGTCGTGATTACAAGATTTTTCCAGAAAAGACTGAAGAAAGCTTTTGGGGATGAAAGAACCTGGACTTCCAATCAAAACTCGTTTGTACAGGAAAGGCTTGCAGGAATGCCGATTATCCAAGTGTTTAACAGACAACAGGCTGAATTTAAAAAGTTTGATGACATCAATATTACTTTAAAAAGTGCTTTATTAAAAACGGTTTTTATCTTTTCACTGTTTTTTCCAGTAGTTGAATTGATTTCTTCACTTTTTATTGGTTTTGTGCTTTTTTATGGCGGTTATATTACCATCAGTGCGGGAGTTGTGATTGCATTTATTCAGTTTATTTCGATGTTGATTCGTCCTTTACGACAGATTGCAGATCGTTTCAACAACATTCAGCGTGGAATTGTTGGTGCCGAAAGAGTTTTAGGAATTATGGATGAAGATTATGCCATGCCTAATGATGGTAAGGTTTTTAAAGACCATTTCGACGGAAAAATAGAATTCAAAGATGTGCGTTTCGCATACGATGACAAGCAGGAAGTTTTAAAAGGAATCGATTTTAAAGTAAATCCTGGAGAAACTGTAGCGATCGTTGGTGCAACCGGAGCGGGTAAGTCTACAATTATCAGCCTGATTACAAGGTTGTATGATATTAATTCAGGTGAAATTTATATTGATGATGTTGAACTGAAAGATTACGAACTGTATAATCTGAGAAGTCATATTGGTGTCGTGTTGCAGGATGTTTTCTTGTTCCACGGAAGTATTTTTGAGAATCTAGCGTTCGGAGATGACAGTGTGACTTTAGAGAAAATAAAATCCGGTGCAAAGGAAATCGAAGTCGATGATTTTATCGAAAGTCTTCCCGGCGGTTATGAATATGTGGTGAGTGAAAGAGGCTCTTCCATTTCACTTGGGCAAAGGCAATTGTTGTCATTTTTAAGAGCTTATTTATCTGATCCCAAAATCCTTATTTTAGATGAAGCAACTTCGTCAATTGATCACGAAAGCGAAAAACTGATTCAAAGAGCAACCGAAAAAATCACTAAAAACAGAACGTCAATCATTATTGCACATCGACTTTCAACCATCGAGAAAGCTGATAAAATCATCGTGATGGATCAGGGTAAAATCGTTGAAGAAGGAAAGCATCTTGAACTTCTCGCTAATAACGGTTATTATTCAACTTTGTACAAAGCGCAGCTGAGACACGAGATTGAAGTTGAGGAAAAGATTTAATTTAAATTAACCTGAGTTCGGTTTAAGCAAAATTTAAAAACAATTGACCATCATTTACTTTTTTTAAGTTTAATGATGGTTTTTTGGGGAAGAAACAATAAGCAGTTAAGCTCCCCAAAATATTCATCATAAAATTACTAACACTTCTGTGGCGAGTATGTTCCACTTGACAATGGTTCTTTAATTCATCATTGATCGTTTCAATGATGGCTCTTTTTCGGAGCAAAATTTTGTCTTCCATTTTCATAATATGATTCTTCATATTCTTACGAAGTTTAGTAAAAAGCTGGATTCCATCAGCAAAAAGCATTTCCCAAAGAGCCTTGGAAAGATATCCTTTATCGGCAAATAGTTTTCCAAAAAGCTGCTGCGTCATTTTTTTGATATGCTTTGGGTTTCTGTCATCAATATTTCCTTTCGTTATATAAAAGGATAAAAGTTCTCCCTTTTCATTACAAACCAAATGCAGTTTAAACCCATAAAACCAACCCATCGAAGATTTTCCTCGCTCTGCCAAACCTTTGAAAACTTTGTGATTGTGAATCCTTTGGTTTCTGCAAACTTTCAAAGTTGTGCTGTCCATAAAGCTGATTCCAGTACATTTACCCAGACATTTTTCTTTCAAAAATAAGGCAAAAACCACAAAGCTTCTTTGCTGAAGTTCTATAAATCTATTGTAGGAAAGGGCTTTGGGAAACAAATTATTCCAATAACCACAAACTATTTCCTGATAATAATGCTTAAATGTTTTGTGTGCACCCAGATGAAAACCAATCATAATCGTAATAATTTCAGAATCCGACATCATAGATCTTCTGTTTCTTCTCTTCTTTTGGTCGCCGAGCGCCTGAAATTTCATGTGTTTGATTTGGAAATCAAATTCTTTACAGAAATCATCAACTTGTACAAAAATATTTGTAATTTGGTCTTTCAAAATCATAAGCAATAGTTCGTTTAAATATTTGAATGTTAGATACTTAAATATACGAATTATTGCTTTTTATTGCAAATTTATTTTGTATTCTTATCCCGAACTCAGGTTAAATTATAAACCGTAAGGAATAAATCCGAGGTCTTTTCGCCAGGTATCACCGTATTTTTCGGTGAGAGATTTGGCAATAAGTTGATTGTTTTCTTTGGCTTTTTGAGATTGGAATTGGCTGATCACGCAGTTCTGATAAATAACGGAAATTCCATATTTTTTTCTGAATTCATCATGATTTCTTGACATGATTCCAAACTGCATAAAATGTGAAGCATTTTCGTTTGGTAAAGTCTTTTCATTCTTTGCGGTACTTGTTTTAGCATTATCAGATTTATTTTGCTTGTTTTTCTGTGCAAAAATAGAACCTGAAACTGTAATTAAAGTCAAAATTAGAAAAGCGTTAAATGTTTTCATGGCTTAAATGTATTTGCTTATTTGATTGCAAATCGTTTTAAGAGTTAAATTTAAAAATCACTTTTAATAGATATTTCTTAAGAACAGAATAAATCTAGACTTGAAAATTTATTCAATATCATATTCCTTTTCCAGAATTTTTTTAAATTCTTCTTTGGTGACACCTTGTTTAGAAGAAAAATTCATATCAATTAAATATTCATCAACATAACATTTTTCTTCACCATAAATCTGATTGAGGATATCCTGAAGATACAATTGTTCAGCATCAATTTTATAAATCTTATTGTTTTCAATCTTTAATGAAATCGACTGAATTTCACTTTGTTTGAAAAGTATTTTCTCATCGATTTCTAAGCTATAGTTTTTAGAATGATCTACAATAGGACTGCTAAATAAGAGTACAATAGACGGAATAATTAAAGCAGCCATCAAATTCCATAAAGCATGATAAATGAATCCATAATAAAAATTGATTCTCACCCGAATGTAGCTGAGTACAAATCCGCCGGATAATTGACTCAAAAGTATTAGTGGCGATAGAATATAAAATGTTAAGGAGTCATTATAATAATTACTGGCATGTACAAGACCAAATGCAATACTCATTGCGTATACCAGATAAGGAAAATATCGATTCCATTTCTCTCGGTCGATCCATTTACTGAAAATTGAATTATATCTTAAAATAGATCTGAACATGATTTCTTCTAAAAAAGGAACTATAAGAACCATCAATAAAATGATTGCATAGATTGTATTAAAACGATAATCTAAACTCGGAGTTTTTATCATTACAAATTCGTCAATCAGATAATTAATGGGTAAAACAATGATTAGAGTAAATAGTAATTCTAAAATTAAAAGTTTAAAAATTAAAGAAAACCTATTTTTAGTAGAAAGATGAATCTGTTGATCGTTTGGTTTCTTTAAAAAATTAAAAAAGTCATTAAGAAATGACTTTGTGTTTGCGTTATACATGCTTATTCTTTTCCTAATCATTAGTGCTTGGAATTATGGTTTTGTTACAACTTAAAACCACTATATCATTAAATTTGTTAACATTTAGTTCATATTGAATTCACTTTAAATTAATAACTATACAGTTAGGTATAGTTTTTGTTATTTAGAATAAATGTAAAAATTATTGAAAACCCTATGGTTATTTCAAAGTAAATTACTAAATTTATTAAAAATTTAACCATCTGTTGAAATTAATAGGGGTTAGTTTGATAATTGTTGATGATTTTTTAACTTAAACCAAGATATAAAGATGAATAATATCCAAGACGAATTTCAAGTCTTAAAAGAAGAATTAAAGAAATTGAACATTGATGTTGAAAAAGTAGTAAAAGTAGGAAATGGAAGTATGGATTTCCATGAAGTCTTTTACAGATCCCCACGATATGATGATGTAAGAACAGTATATGTACAGCGTCACACGCTCGATCATCTTATTGAAAAATTTAAAGATGCCTATAAATAAAAAATACCATTCACGATTTTTTGTGAGCGGTATTTTTTTTTTGATGATTAATTAAAACCTGTATCCCAAGGAAAAACCACTTCTGAAACCTGCCCAAGGACCGTCTACTTTGATTCTTGCACCATTCGAATTGGTTTCTACTGTGTAATCTACAAACGGAATATCTAGGTTTTCAATTTCTCTTTTCAGCTCAGCCTGCATTTCCGGAGTAAGAAAAATATCGCTAGTTAAACTAAAATCTCCTCTTCCTGAGCCATAATGTGCCCCGGCGATCCAAAAGTCTAAGACAAAACTATGCTGCTTGTTCAGAAAAAACTGTGCGCCAACCATCAATCCGCCACTATTACCTTTCGCATCTCCCAAACCTTTCAGCGGAATTGGTAGGGTAGTTCCGAAAGCGGTATAGTCATAAGTATAATCAAATGTATTGGTTGAAATCTTTGAGTAACGATAGTAAGGAGCGAAGTAAAATCCTTTTCCGTAGCCTTCCCCGATGTAGAATCTTGGTTCGATGGTAAAGTTGGTCGCTTTAATTTTTAAATTCTGAAAATCTTTTTCATCTTCTTCATTCAAAAAGGCATTCATGAACGGTACTTTACCTTCTGCGACTGTTCCGAAACCGACATTGATCGCAAACCAACGGTTAATTGACCGCTCATAGGAAAGATTAATATTTCTGAAAGCATATCCGGTGATATTGGTTTTAATGATATTCATTTTATCTTCCGGGACGGTATTTACCTCTGATGTTATTATTTCCTGTGCATGGGCTCCTGAAATAATAAAAAGCGGGAGAAGTATAAGTAGTTTTTTCATGGCGTAAGATTTTTGATTTAAGTTAAATAAAATACGACTTGGTTTTGTGAAATTTAAAAAATATTAAATTACCATTTCATTAAATCAAAAACCGTTCTAGAAGCTTAGAACGGCTCAAAATATTTTCAAATAATTAATAATAATTACTTTTTGATGAATTTTACGCTTTCAGATTGTGTTTTGTTTCCTGAAACTTCAATGAAGTAAGATGAGGCCGGTAATTCCGAAACCTGTACTTTTCCGGCTTTTAAATCTGAAGTTTTAATGAGTTTTCCGTCTAAGCTGTAGATGTTGGCTTTAGAATAATTTGACATGTCTCCTTTAAATTCAATAAAATCCTGAGCAGGATTTGGATAAATTTTAAATGATTCTTTCTTTACAAAGTCTGATGTGCCTAAAAATACTTCGTTTAGAGCCTGAGCACCATTGGTGGTTTGGGCAGCGCTTCCTGTTGGAGTAATTACAGCATTAGTAGTACTAAACAAAGGAAATTTGTGAGAACCATCATAATATGCATATGAGGTATTAACAACTGTAGCAGCCGTGAAACCAAAAATAGTAAGGGTAAAGTTTTGTATAGATTTTATTCTGGTAACATTCGTATACGTTTTAGAGCCAACGAGAAGAGTTCCCCATGCATCAGCAGAAAGAGTGATGCTTCCACTGAAATTACCAGAACCTTGCGTGGTAGAAAATGTTCCTGATGCGTTATCTGTTTCTGAATATCCGTAAGTAGCAGGATAAGATATAAATGTACCGTTGTTTGCGCTGAAATTAAGAGTTGCATCGGGAGTTACCAAGCCTGTGATTTCAAGTTTCGAAGCAGTTTGCTTGTAAAAAACAGTGGTAGAACCGTTGACATACTTCAGAGTTGATCCCGGATAAGAAGAAATCTCTGCACCGCTCGGTGCAGAATATATTCCGGAAACCCCGCTACCTTGTGTGAGTGAAGAATTATTAAAAATAGTATTAATACCTGTAGCAGAATTATTTGGTGTGCCTGCCAAATTGATATTATCAGAAACATCGCCCACGCTAGGATCATGAAATGCCTTTGTAATTGTGGCTTGAGCCGATAATACAGCTGTAGACGCCATTAAAAAGAATAGAGTTGTTTTCATGTTTATTTTTCTTATAAAGATAATCAAAAAATAAATCGGTTTTTTTATTTATTTAATAATGAAAGATTTTGAGATTATTAGGTAAAATAATTTATCTCACATTTTTTTACAGTTACTGAGATTACTTTTTATGGCAGGCGCATTCATGATGTTCATTTTGATACATTATTGTTGCCTTGCAAATTTTTTCTAATGCATCAATATTAATATCAGAAAGCTTTTTTACATAAATACAGGCTTTTCCCATTTTGAATTTTCCGAGATTATCCAATAAATGTTTGTTTTCTTCAGTCGGCGAGTAGATGTAGAGCGAAAATTCTGCTTTGCGTGGTGAGAATCCGATAATGGGCATGTCGCCTTGATGTCCGCTGGAGTACTTGTAATGATAACTTCCAAATCCGATAATGGTTGGGCCCCACATTTTCGGTTCAAAGCCTGACCATTCGCTCATCAGTTTAATGAGGTGAAAACTGTCTGATTTCTTTTGTTCGTTTTCAACATAAGAATTGATGAAATCTGTGACGTCGACTTGCGTTTCTGTGGTTTTATTTGTTTTTGCCATTTTACTTTCTTAAAATTTTATCCATTGATTTTCCTTTGGCTAATTCGTCAATCAGTTTATCGAGATAGCGGATATTTCGCATCAATTCATCTTCAATTTCTTCAACATGATATCCGCAGATTACACCTTTTATTAAAGAAGCATTGGGATTAATTTGAGGAGCTTGGTCAAAAAATGTTCTGAAATTGGTTTTGTTTTCCAATATTTCCTGAAAAGTTTTTTCATCATAACCTGTCAACCAGAAAATAATTTCATGAACTTCTTCTTTTGTGCGTCCCTTCTTTTCAGCTTTTGTGATGTAGTGAGGATAAACTCCGGCAAAGGACATGTTATAAATTCTTTCGTTGTTTTTCATGTTTTAATGATGTGAATGTGAATTTTTTTAAACCAAAATTAATTTTAAACGTCGTATTTAATTGATAATTTCTGCATCTGGATTTTCCCGAAGATTTACAATTCTTTCCTTCCAGTTTTGGATCTCTTCATCGGTTAATTTAATCCATTCTGTTACTTCTCCAACGATTTTTACGAGTTCTGTACTGCGATAAGATCGGGTAGGGTTTCCAGGGAATTTTTTATCAGTCACATTGGGATCATTTTCAAATTCTCCTGTTGGTTCTACAATATAGATGCGTTCATGACCATCTCCTTTTGCTAATGCAGCAGCCAATCCGGCGCCGTTTTGTAGAGCTGTAAAATAGATGTGATTCATGATAATTTCATGATAATAATTCGATTTGAAACCGGCAGTAAGCAAGTCTCCGATTTTCAGATTAGCTTTCGTTCCGTGATAGAATGGACCGTTATCCAGAATTTGTTTATATTTTTTGTTTTCCATTGCTGGAGTGTTTTTGATTTTTGAAGAACTTGTAAACTTAGAAATTTGTTTTGAAATGGGAAAACCGATTTGGGAATTGAGCAGTTTTGATTTATTTTTTTGAGCGCAGAGTCTTAGTCAGTAATAAAACAGTTGCGTTGAAAATATGCAATGTTGACGTTCTTAGATTATTTCAGGAAATTTTCGCCAGTCTCACAATCTGATAGACTGCATGATTTTTCAGAGACAAAGATCTCGTAATTTCCGGAATTGCCTGCAGATGAGCTTCGAACAAATAGCCGAATTCAAGTTCTTTGATGACTTTGCAATGCTCTGAGATGATTTTCTTTAATTTTTTATCTGCTTTGTACAATTCTACATAAACCAAATATTTACTTTCTGAATAATCTCGTGGAGTTCCTATGTCTTTGATGTGCTTTTCTAAATCTTTATTAGGCATTTAATTAGTTTTTAAGTTTAAATTAATTTTAATTCTCACAGTTTTTAAATTAATCTGATTATTAAATTTTTTTTAAATCGCAAGGAAAAACAAAGTTTCTACAATAAATGCTTTTTTAAGATAGACAATGGCATTCCATTTAACAACGAAATACAAAGACTTTAATTATCAATAGCTCGAAATTGAAGTCGTTTACAAAATGGACAACGTGTTTATTTTTTTTCAAATTTATTATTAATTGCAATTAATGCAGATCCGCTTACCAAGAATACAATGAGCATGATGAAAATATTGATTATCACCTGACCAAAACCTAATTTATCTACATTCAAGAACGGATAAGGATACCAGCCAACCGCCGAACCACGAATCAATGAATATATTAGATAAATGAGCGGAAAGATAAGCCAGTAAAAGCCGTTCTTCCAATTTAGTTTAGCTTTATCAACCAAAAATAACCAATACAAAATAAACAGAATCGGAATGGTTACATGAAGCATATTATCTAAGAACAATTGCCATCCGGTAGGTTTCCAGATACCTCGCAAAACTGTGTTGTACACGATAAACACAATAAAAATGTATAATGCAATTGCTGTTTTGACAGACAAACCCGAAAAGAATTTCCCTAATTTGGTTTTAGGGAAAAATGTAGAAAGTGACAAACTGATCGCAATTAGAGAATTACACAAGATGGTAAAATAGCTGATGACATTCGTAAAGGTATCCGACGAAATATAAAATTGTAGGATGACGCAAAACCAAGCCATCAAAGCTAATAGAGATGCGGAAATTGTTTGGATTTTTGTATTGTTCATATTCTGATGATTATTAAATGGTGAATTTCAAATTTAATAATTATTAAATGTTTCTTTTGGTTTAAGAACGCAAATCCAATGAATAATTTATGAAACTTTCTCTACCTGATGACTGTTATGTAAATCTTTCATCAAAGAAAGTATTTCTTTTTTCTTCAGAAAATACTTTCTATGAAGGAAGTAAGGCAACATGTTTATTGATTTCATCAACATTTCCAAATTGCTGTCAAAATATTCTTCATTGTTGAAGTAGATGTGTTCTTTTTCGGTATAGTATGCTAAATCTTTTAGCTCTTGTTCACTTAATTCTTTGGTCAGAAGTGGATTTTGAAGATGGAATCTTAATTCAGATTTTAATTTTTCTTCAAAAGTTTTAAGGGTGATGAAATTCTGTCTGATTTGTTCAAACGGAGTTCTTTCACTGATAAAAGCAGTAGCATTCACAAGATCAATGTACAGTTTGTATTTTTCTTCATACTGCTTATCGTAATCTGCAAAAGAATGGTAAAGGTTCACAAAACCTGATTTTCTGTTTTGAGCCTCTGCTGTTTTCAGGAAATAATTATAAATATCAGAATCATTCTTTACAATCTTAGCTTTGACTTCCACTATTGATTGATCAATTTCCGGAATGAGTTTTTTAGCTTCGGTTGCCTTATATTTTCTTCCGTCGTAATCAAATGTTTTTAAAACAAATTCTTTGCTGGCAATAGCCTCAACAGTCTTTTTGTCATTTTCCAAAGCGATTAATGTGTATACGAGTTCTACTTTTTCATTGTTAAACAGCGTTTGAAACTTGATGTCTTCTGATATAGAATTCTCCCGAACTTCTGAATCAGGATTTTTATTGTCGTAATAGTTATTAAACATTTTATCGAAAGAATCGTGCTGATATTGTGCTTTAAATTCAGTGGTGAAGGTTTCAAATTCTACATCTGTTCTTCCGGGCTTATACTTTACGTTGGCGAAAAGTTTTGCAGTCAGTTTTTCTTCGGTTTTTTCAAAATTTTTAAATATTTTTTTGGCAGGTTGATGATCCACGTCTTTAATAATATTGAGCTGTCTGAGTTTTGCCACACGGTCTTCAGTGGAAGGGTGTGATGCCCATTGGTTTTCTATATTCAATTTTGATTTGTTGAATAATCCGGACTCTGCAAGTTTTACATGCGGAAGGTCGTATTTGGTTTCCAGCTCGCTCTGTTCTGCGAGAAAATTCATTACAAAAAACTGTTCTCTGTAAATGTTTTTGCTCGATTGGTTTTTAGAAATTCTCGCTTCATAAAAACTAATTACATTATCATAAGAATTGTTGGCAAGCTCGAGTCTCAAAAGTGACTCTTCCAATGAGATCGATCCTGCAATGTTGGCTGCTACCTCATCTGCATGAAATTCCATTTCCCTTGAAAGTGCCATATGACGGATGTTAACATAAGAATACATTTTGGCAAGAACCCACTGTATTTTTGAGGTAAAGAATATGGCCAATGATGCAAAAATGGTGAAGTAACCGCTGAAGCTTGCAAATTTTTCGATAGAATTACGATACGAGGCATCATCATTGACCAGATTGAAAATAATCTGATTGACATTATAAACATAACTTCCGACTTTCATGGAACGCTGTGAAAAATGTCCGAATTCGTGAGACAGGATAGCCTTTAGCTCCTGTTTAGTCGTGGTATTGATAAGTCCGACACCAATGATGAGGTTTTTCTGAATAGGAAAAAACATACTCCAGAAACTGGAATCGTAGAATACACTTGCGTTGACATCGTACGATAGATAAATTTTTTTCGGAAAATTGGTTTCTGCTTCTTTTACGATCTCATCAATCATTTTGAAAAGTTCAGGTTCGTCTGATCTTGTGATTTCGGTAAGATAACTTCTGTCGTTGATGTGTTTTTTAAACAAAAATTTAATAATAAAAAAGAATACAAAAAATCCGGTTCCTGCTAAACCGGCTCCTATCATCAATGTAAGAAACATCGGTTTTGCAGCTATAAGCCAAATTCCACAGCCTATACATGCTAGTGCTAAAAGAATAGTAAATAGAAAAATAAGAATATAAACAAAGATAAAAATGACGATAGAAGAAACCGCCGCTTTGGTCTTTTTTCTAAAATCTGGTGAAATCTGAATGTGCATGGTTGTATTTTTTACAATAATACATACATCCGATTAATAGAGCAAGAAAAATCCTGATTGTGGAGTTAAATTGGGTTGATTTTAAAAAGTAAATAACATCAGCCAGCTATTTGGAATGACCGAAGATTTAATCAACAACCTCCTTTACGAGGAATTCTTTTAAAAACTACTTTTCCATCTCGTTCCAGATATCCGCAAGATATGATGGGATAAGAATATTTTGGTGCGTGTGCTACATAACGGCTTTTTAAAATAATTTTATCGTTCACTTTAAGGTTGCGCAACTGATCAAGTTGAGGTTTTTCTGCATCAAATGTTACAATATAATCTTCATCATTAATCCTGACCATCACTCCAAAACCTAATCTGGAGCCTTGCGGAAGAGAAAGAGAGGTGACAACTCCCTCCATATTGGTGTAATTTGTAATGTGCTTCCATATTTTAGCTTCGGCGGCATACACTTTTTTACCTCGGGGAGATGCTTCCCATTCTTTGAATTTTTTACCGGAAGGGGTAGCTTCCCATTTTTTCATTTCGGCATTCTTTTCAGCAGCAGACAGTTGCTTTTGAATTGGCTTTTTACTGGTTTCATTCTTGATTTCACGATTGGCGAATACGAGTCCGCTCACTACAAGCAATGGTAGCATGAGTGCAAAAATTACTTTTTTCATAGTTGTTGGGTTTATCAAATTATACTTAAGTTATGATCATGTTTAATTAACGCGAAGGCAAACAAAGAATATTAAATAGTGACTGTTTTTAAGTTATACAAAGGCGTAAACTTAACAACGAAATACCAAGTATTTGAAATGATACAGATGGCGACCGTCATAAAATTAATTAGATTGGTTCTTTAAAATCCGATGTTAAAAATATTTGTCTTACACTATCAAACTTTACTCAACGAAAATACTTTGATATTTTTCGGATTCAGGGATTTGAATTGTAAATAAAATTGTAAACTTTGTAAATAATAACTTGACACTATGCATCTTAGTCAAAATCTCTTCTCAGGAAAGCGAAAATACCTTTTTACAATCATTTTGCTCTCACTGATTTTTGTAATCTGTGCCGCTTTCAGCACGGAGGATAAGGACGACTTTAATTTTGCCAAAAGGGAAGTGCTACTCCGCAGAATAGGACATGAGTTACTTTTACAGTCAGGCGATCGTACATCAAGAGTGCTTCCTGTAAAAAAGATCGGAGAAAATGAATATCAGATCAGCTTTGAGAACGAACTTACTTTTCAACCGGATTCTTTGGTGAATCTTTCGAAGCGTGTGTTGGCGAAAGATCCGGTTGCAAGTGATTATATTGTTAACGTTCTGAACTGTGGAAACTCCAGTGTGGCTTATGGATATTCGGTATCTAAGAACAAAAAAGATGATATTGTAGCCTGTCTGGGAAGAAAACAACCCAAAGCTTGTTACCTGATCAATATTAAATTTAAACCAACAGGACTCAACACAACAAAGAGCATTTACCTTTTTGGAGGTCTGTCATTTTTAGCATTGATCGGTTTTATTTTATTAAGATTTAAACCTGTGAAGTCACGACAAGTTGTACCTGAAAATCAGCAAACTGATCTGTTCACTTTGGGCTCAGTGTTATTTGATTCTAAAAATAGAAAGCTCATCATTGATGATAAGACCGTAGACCTTACCGCAACGGAAAGTCGTGTATTGCTTATTTTCGCATCTTCTCCTAACGAAATTATTGAACGAAGGCGACTGCAAAAAGAAATCTGGGAAGATGACGGCGTCATTGTAGGACGAAGTCTGGATATGTTTATCTCAAAACTCAGAAAAAAACTGGAAATCGATCCGAATATCAAAATTGTGGTGATCCGCGGGAAAGGGTATAGGCTGGAAGTTGGTGTTTAAGAAAATTTTTGTCAGTAAAGTGATTTTGTTAGAAATCACCGTTGATTTGGATGCCTTTGCAATTAACCTTGTCAAGGCTCAAAGCCTTGACAAGGTTAATTGCAAAGGCATTAAAACGAAATTGTTTCTGAAGGTCGGAGATTCACTCCACAACACCATTTCCGGTGATGATAGATTCTTCCATTAAATCTACAATTTCAGAGACTGAGATTGAAAAGACTCCGGCGACTCCCTGATCAAATTCTTTTTTCCAATAATCGTAGCCGTCAATTTTATTGGGAAGTTTGACTTTTTCGTTTTTTAATTCAGTAGCACTTTTATCTAAAGCTTCCTCAGTAATTGGAATGTGGGTGAATTCATTTGCAAAACCTTTTTCCACATCAGGTTTTCCCACTTTTAAATTGCCAATTGAGATATGAATCACCTTTCCATGTTTTTCATATTCTTCTATTTTTAAAATTTTCACAGTAGAGTTTTCTTCACCTTTGCGGGTTTTGTAATTCTACTCCTGACCGACTTTGTATTTCATGGTTTCTGGTTTTTTGCAGTTGGTGAGGAAGAGAGATAGAAAGAGTGTTGTGAGAATTTGGAGTTTGTTCATGGATTGAAATTTTGTTTTACTACACTGCCGCAAAGTCTGGAGACTTTAGCGGGTTGCAGCAGGAAATATTGATCAACTTTTAAAAACTCATTTTTTAAATTCATAACTTATTTTTTTCTTTTGATTATTTTACCTTCTTTATTAGAACGATAATATAAAAAAACACCAATTGAAAACAAAATAAATACAGTTATAATAGAATCTTCAATTCCAATTCCTCCGCCTGTAAACAAAACTGGACCTTCAAATTTAGAATGAATAATTTTGCCCATATTATCTAATCCTGTAAGGTTTGAACCATAAAAAGGTTGCGCAAAATTCCAACCTACATGAAAGAAAAAAGGCAACCAAACTCTTTTAGTATACACGAAAAGCATTGACATTGTAAATCCCCAACACAGTGATACAAAAAAGCTAAACAAAGTTGAGTTCGGATTAAAAATATGGTAAGTTTCAATTACCATTATTATTAGAATTGCAATATTAGTTCCCAACCAGTTTTCTAATTCGCGTAATACTAAACCTCTGGTAAAAAGATCTTCAATTAGCGCTGCAATAACCAGTGTCATAAATAATTTAAGGGAATAATCTTCGGTGGATATGTTAATAATGTGATAATACCCCAACAGATATACTATAAAAATAGATATTGAAATTGCAGAAAATCCAATTGCAAATCCACCAAACATTTCTTTAGGTAAATATTTTATTGAAAGTTCTTTAATTTCTCGTTTTTCATACCAGCGGAATAAAAAATAATAACTTGAAAGTAACACCAAAAAAGAAACCAGATGGATTAAAGGGTCGGCAATGTTTTTATCTTCAGTTATACTATAAAAAAGTGGTTTTGACACAAAATTTTGTACAACTACAAAAAGAGAAAAGCAAACAGTAATTCCCAAAATTATTTTTGTAATTGGGAAATACAAGATTTTTTTGATTGATTGATTCATAATTGATTTATTTGACGAAAAGAATGTGAAATTGTTACAAGAAAAATAGATTTAAATTTTCTGTTTTTTAAGCTGATCGCTAACTTGTATATATGCGAAACAAACTATCGCATATCCATCCAAAATTAACTAGGTTGGCGAAAGTTTGTTTTGTTTGATTTTAAAGATATTAAATTAAATCATCAACAATATTTTTTGCTGTACATTCTAATTTCAAAAAAGACGTCCAGAAAAAATCTGAACGGTTTATATTTATATGGTATCAGCGACACGCTGTTACATCATTCCCGGCATTCCACCTCCCATTGGCATAGCAGGTTCTGCGCTCTTAATTTCAGTGATCACACACTCAGTTGTCAATAGCATTCCAGAAACTGAAGCTGCGTTTTCAAGAGCAACTCTTGTTACTTTTATGGGGTCGATGATACCTGCTTCTTTTCCATCTATCTTTTCAGTGTTTTCAAACTGAGTGCTGTTATTTTTATTGCAAATTATGAAACCATCTCTGTAAGCATTGGTATAAACTTTTGATTTAAATACATCTTCATTGGTTTATTTAGCAGAAAGCACTTCTTCGCTAATATCTGCAACCTGAATGCTTTTAATAGATGATTTGGTTGAGGAGGCTGTACTTCCACACATGATGTATAATTTATTGTTATATATTTCCGCAGCAGCATGTCGTCTGGGAATCATATTGGATGATAACCGATGTAACGTATTGGTTTCTGTATCAAAATAGGCCAGAAAATTTTGATTATTATAACCGCCTGCAATAAAAATCTTAGTACCGAATACTGCTAATGAATGCCCCGATATCGCAGCGGGCATCGTATATTGCTCAGTCCACTCATTTTTGTTGAGATCAAACACATTGACCAGACGGGATGACGTACCGTTAAAACCTCCAATGACATAAAGTTTATCATTCACAATTTTGCCCCTTGCTTCTCTGGCTGTTGGCATATTCGGTAATGGATGCCATGTATCTGAAGCAATATCATAGTATTGAAACCTGTCAGAAAACACTGTGGTGGCGGCATTGTTTAGCCCACTTCCGCCGAACGTATATATTTTTCCGTTACGGATGGCAGAACCTGCATTTCCTGTGTAGGCATGATTAACAGCTCCCTTCGTTTTTTTATGAGTTTCAAGGTCTATAATTTCAAGATGGCTGTTTCCCCAACCGTTAAAAATATAAATTTTATTACCGTAAGTCTCCGAATTGGCGAATCTTTTGGGAACCAAAGTAGAATTGATTACACTCCAACGGTTATCTTTAATGCTGTATTTCTCAATAAAATTTGCATAACCATCCGTATCTTTATAACCATTGCTCACATAGATATTGTCACCTGCAATAGCACTGCTTATCGCGCCTCTGCGAACAGACATATCCGAAAGATGTTTGAAATTTAGGGTTTGTGCATTGCTTAAACATAAACCGAAAAGTGGAAGGAGTAATAACTTTGTTTTCAATGATGTGGAGGTTTGGTTTAATTGATTTTCTGTGTAGAAAAATATGTTTTAAATATAGGAAAAAGTGACGGATTGGGATTATTAGATATTGAATTTGTTTTGAAATGGAAAAACCGCTCGGATGGGAGCGGTTTTTATGTTGTGGGAAAGATTTAGACTCTGCTTTGGGATTTTAAATTTGCGACATCGGTTGTCAATAACTAATTCTAATGAGCCAATATATCTTTTAAGGTCTTTATAAACTCTTGAGTATCCAAGAAGTAACTTGGATAAGCTTTTCTTAAAGAATCTAATGAATTAGAAGATACTAGTACAACTTGTCTCTTATTTCCATCAGCAATTAATGCTTCTTCCTTTAGGTACTCTGTTGATGCTAGCTCAATAGAAATTTTAGGGAAAGTTCGTATTCTAACTTCCTTATTTGAAATATCTAAAACAATTAAGTGTAAACTTCCTTGCTTCTTGTCTGTTTCGATATTTGAAATAACCTCACTGAAACCTTCGAGTTGTGTAACTATTTGCAATCTATTTGCCTCAAATTTTACTTTACTAAAAATTTCTTCTTTCGAAACCTTATCAAATCTTGACAATGTAGATGTATTTTCTAAATAGGCAAATGCATTACCTACTAATGCAAAAAAATCGAGATAATCTTGAGGTCCTTGACTTGATTTTAGAGAATGATCAATAAAAGTACCCATTGTTTCAACTGCAGTAGCCCATGCGTGTTGTAGGCGCGTTCTGATTTGTAATTCAATCATTAATCCATCATAATTTTTATTCAGTAAGTTTTTATATTTATAAACAATATGGTAGCATCGATATCCCGAATCTTTGGGATTAAGAATATAATCTTTTTCATTTTTCACATAATGCTGAAATTGCATATTTCTATATATCTCAACTATTTGATTGACTTCCGTCATGCTAGGTAATATTGCTCTCAGTCCACCAATATCTTGCATCTGAGAAAGTCGCATATTTGGGAATCTTTCAAGCTTTAACAACATAGAAGGCGTTCTTTTAAGTCTTTGAGAAACAAGGTAATCTACTCCCGTCTTGTTTAATTTCTGCCTTAATGTTGACTGAAAAGTATTGATAGGGTAAGCATGGCATGATCTAAAATTACCTAATATTTCCATTGCATGCTCTTTTGCTTGTACTGACGAATTATTATCAATCAACACATTACCTGCGTCATCGATTTGTCTTTTACTAAATTTTAAAATATTATCCTTTAATGCCATTTGAATTTTTTAAAAATCTAAATTAAATAATTTTTTTCAAAAACCGCTCAGAAAAAGGTCGTGTTATAATTTATTGAAAAAGCCAAATGAATCAAAATTTGGATTGTAAGTTTTTAAATATTCGTCAGCTATTTTTTGTCCCCAATTGTCTCTAATTATATTCATAATCCTATCTATTGCAGCTGGATGTTTATTAGTTTGATTTGGATTTATCAGAGCCATAATATCAAATAATATTACAACGAATGGTAGAATGTTCTTTTTCTCCATTTTATATTTTTTTTGAGCAATTCTTGATATTAATTCGAAAGCATATGAGTCTGCTTTATATTCAATTTCATAATGCTTATTTTCTTCAATAATTTCAGCATCTGAGTCCATCAAATTTGTTAGGTTTCGTTTGTCTTCCAAATCTTTGTTAAATAAATGTCCGAGTTCATGACATAAAACAAATAATTCCTGAAAGTGAAGTATAAAACCATGTTGCATATTACCTTCGGTGGTTAATTTTAACATTGCTCCAACTGGAGCCTTATATATCTTGTAATTAGCTATTAGTTCATTTGCCCAATTAGAATAGTCTTTACTTTTAATTTTTGAAATATCTTCTCGATTACAGAATGCAACGATTTTGGGATTGCCTTGTGCAGCCAATAGTTTTCCATATTTATGGAGCAACATAAGTAATCCTTCATTTATTACAATACAATAGTGGTCAAGTCCGTCTTGGCTTTTGGCGCAAAAGGCATTTATTTTAGTATTATAAATTTTTCCAAATGCAACATTTTTAACTAATTCTTGTTCTGCAAGTGTTAGAATTGGTAAAACGTCTTGTACTAGATTGTCTACAATATCATCACCTTCTACATTATAGTTTTTTAATTTCTCTTTTAAATTATTTTCAAAATTTTCAAATTCGTATTTAGTGATTTTTGAAAATTCTTCACTTCTTAAACCACCTTCAATAATTGGTTCAAATCTAAAATGTAATTTCAGTCTGTCTAGGAAGTCTTTAGGTGTTGACATAATTGATTAGTCTATTTTTTAAAAATTACTGTTAAAATTCAAATTTACGCATTATCCAATAGAGGAATGTATAAGTGCCAATGTTGTTTTGGGTTTTAACTAAATATTTTTAATAATTAAATATACTATTATTTACGAAAAACCATATTAAAACAAAAAAACCGCTCCACAAAAGCAGAACGGTTTTCAATTTATATTGTCTCAGCGACACGCTGCTACATCATTCCTGGCATTCCACCTCCCATTGGCATAGCAGGCTCTGCGCTCTTAATTTCAGTGATCACACACTCAGTTGTTAATAGCATTCCAGAAACTGAAGCTGCATTTTCAAGGGCAACTCTTGTTACTTTCGTAGGGTCGATGATTCCTGCTTCAAGCATGTTTACATACTCGTCAGTTTTAGCATTGTATCCGAAGTCTCCGCTGCCTTCAGCAACTTTAGCTACGATTACAGAACCTTCACCTCCTGCGTTAGCAACGATTTGTCTCAATGGCTCTTCGATCGCTCTTTTTACGATTTTGATACCTGTAGTTTCATCAGCATTGATTCCTTCAAGGTTTGCCAAAGCAGAAATTGCTCTTACAAAAGCAACACCACCACCTGCAACGATACCTTCTTCAACCGCTGCTCTCGTAGCGTTCAATGCATCGTCAACTCTGTCTTTTTTCTCTTTCATTTCAACTTCAGAAGCTGCACCTACATACAATACAGCAACACCACCGGCTAATTTAGCCAATCTCTCCTGTAGTTTTTCTCTGTCGTAGTCAGAAGTAGTCGTTTCCATCTGAGCTTTGATCTGGTTTACTCTGCCTTTGATCTTGCTTTCTTCACCACCACCGTTTACGATCGTTGTGTTGTCTTTGTCGATCGATACTTTCTCAGCAGTTCCCAACATATCAAGAGATACGTTTTCCATTGTGAAACCTTGCTCTTCAGAGATTACCTGTCCACCTGTTAAGATAGCGATATCTTCCAACATAGCTTTTCTTCTGTCACCAAATCCTGGAGCTTTTACAGCAGCAATTTTAAGAGAACCTCTTAATTTATTTACTACCAATGTTGCTAAAGCTTCACCTTCAACTTCTTCAGAAATAATCAATAAAGATTTTCCGCTTTGTGCGATTGGCTCAAGAACAGGAAGCAATTCTTTCATTGAAGAGATTTTTTTCTCAACTAAAAGAATGTACGGGTTTTCCAATTCAACCGTCATTTTCTCAGGGTTTGTCACGAAATATGGAGACTGGTACCCTCTGTCAAATTGCATACCTTCTACAACATCTACTGTTGTATCGATACCTTTCGCTTCTTCTACAGTGATTACACCTTCTTTACCTACTTTTCCGAAAGCTTCAGCGATCAAAGATCCGATAGTTTCGTCGTTGTTTGCAGAAACTGAAGCCACTTGCTTCACCATTTCTGTAGAATCACCTACTTGCTTAGATTGTTCTTTTAGGTTAGCAACAACAGCAGTTACTGCTTTGTCGATCCCTCTTTTCAAGTCCATTGGGTTTGCACCTGCAGCTACATTCTTAAGACCTTCTCTTACGATAGCCTGTGCCAAAACAGTAGCGGTAGTTGTACCATCTCCTGCGATATCATTGGTTTTGGAAGCAACTTCTTTTACCATTTGCGCTCCCATGTTTTCTACTCTGTCTTCAAGTTCGATTTCTTTTGCTACAGAAACACCATCTTTAGTTACGTGAGGTGCACCGAAAGATTTTTCGATTACTACGTTTCTACCTTTTGGTCCTAAAGTTACTTTTACTGCATTAGCCAATGCATCAACCCCTCTTTTTAGAGCGTCTCTTGACTCGATATCGAATTTTATTTCTTTTGCCATATTTTTTTGCTTTTGGCGAATGGCTTTTGGCTTTTGGCTTTTAGCAATTCGCGTGTTTGATTTTTAAATTTGATTTAATTTCCGTTAAGCCTGTTCCAAAGGGTGACAAGCTTCTTTTTTAGTATTGTTAAGTCTTCTAAAAGATTTTGATAATCAATCTCGGTAATGTAATTTAAATCTCTAGATAGAATTAATTGGTTTTCGGCTTCGTTAGATGATCCTAATGCAATATTGATAAAATTAGCAAATTCTTTATCGGAATTTCTACCGCTTCCTTCGGAAATATTATATCCAATCGAAGCGAACGATCTTCTGATCTGAGAGGTCAATCCAAAAATCTCTTCTTTTGGAAAATCTTTGGTTGATTTATAAATATTTAAAGTTAATTGATGACTCAATTGCCAAACTTCAAATTTCTTAAAATCTCTCATCGTTGTTTGCTTAATCTCTATTGCCAAAAGCTAAGAGCCAGACGCTAATTGTTATCCAATTACACCAAGTAAATCTCCTTCTTTTACAATTAAGAAATCTTTTCCGTCTAATTTTAATTCAGAACCTGAATATTTTCCATAAAGAACTTTATCTCCTACTTTTACAGTGGTAGGCTCGTCTACTTTACCAGGACCTACTGCTACTACTGTACCTTCTTGTGGTTTTTCTTTCGCGGTGTCTGGGATGATAATACCTGAAGCTGTTTTAGTTTCTGCAGCGATGGGCTCTATAAGCACTCTGTCTGCTAAGGGTTTAAAGTTTACTGACATAATATTTTTATTTTTAAATTATTTCTGTCTCGTAAATCTCTAAATCTGTGCCAACAGACGGAAACTAAAGTTTTGGCAGATTTTTTTTAAAGATGTGAAATTTTGGCAGAAAAAAAGTTCACTTGCTGTAAGTGAACTCAGAATTTATTTGCACGAGCTGTCGTAGTCTTTCAGTAATTTTTTATACATATTGGTGTATAATTCAGTTTTGTATCTCATGTTTATTTTAGCAGCTGCCGCTCCCTTTTTCCCTTTCATCTCTTCCTTTCTTTGTGCGTCGGTAGCCTTTTTATTTTCTTTGTAGGTTTTGTTTGAGAAATATTCATTTTTTCTTGCTTCATCTACCTTTGCTAAAAACTCGGGGCAGTCGGCGCCTACAATTTCGTATGCTTTATAAAATTTCTTGTACAGAGATTTCATATTAAATAAATCCAGAGGCGTAAGCTTGTTGTAGTCTACTGGTGCAACGGCAAATGTGTCACCCGGTTTACTGAGATAGATCATGACATGTTGCAGTTGGCAGTCATCATTATTTCCATTGGATCCTGACGCAAAATTATCTCCAAAATCAGCTTTACAAAACATGCTTCTGTAACCGTAAAGATTAATTTCCCCTTTCTCCATCAATGGCAGCATCAAAACTCTGCCTTCAGATTCCAGTTCTAAATTATTGTCAATCTCTTTCACAATACGTTTGTCCAGCTGGAATTTTTCCTGTGTATCTTCGTTGGTATACACTAAACTTTTAATATCAGAAACCGGGATAAGCTGTACTGTTGCATCACTTTTTGATGATTTAAATTTAACATCCTTTCTACTGAGGTTTGCGCTTTTTTCAGAACTTTTAGTAAGGTAAGTAAAGGTTGCTACATCGGGAAGCATAAAGTCCTGAGCAAATCCGGTTTTGGTCGTTCCGTCTTCCATCAGAATTTCGATGGGTAGAAAATCTCTTTTACCTGTGTAAAATTGTAACGATTGCGCAAAATAAGATTGTGCTGAAGCAACAAGCAACATAAGAATACCGAGTTTTTTCATGTAAGAATTTAGTTTTTTGTTTTTAAAGATTAAAAATGAAATTGCAGAATTTACTTTTTCTTCCCCGCAGCCTGCATCGGATTGACCTTTCCTGTTCCGCCGCCTCTTACAGCACCTTCCTGTTTTTGTTTAAACACCTGGAATTTTGAAGTTTCAGAAGAAGATTGGTCATTGCTCCAAAGGTTGTTTGATATATCGATGTCCGCTGTTTCTCTCATAGGATCAAGCTGGATAGATTTTACCTTTTTGTCGAAATAAAACGTCTTAGAAACTTTCTTTTCGTTCTGTCTCCAGATTTGTGCAGACGATTTGTCTTTTAATTTTGAACCGTCTTCAAAAGTAAATTCTAGAATGATCGGCATTACCAATCCGCCTTTATTTACAAAATCTATTTGATATGCGGTGATATTTTTAAGTCTTTCCTGATCTTTCTTGTCCACAGCTATACTTCCTTCAGTCTTGAAAGTGTACTCTTTATTAGCATCCACTTTTTCCTGTCCACGGTCATATCGGTAATAAAAATCCTGTAGATCTTTATCTTTTTCTACCTCAAAAGTGATGGTTTTGTCTTCTCTGTTTCTGATTTTCGAAATATCTTCAAATTCATTTTGCAAAGGTTTTTCAACTTTATATTTTGTTTCATCAGCTTGCTTTACCGCAGTTAAGTCGGGAGTTGCCATCGTTACTTTATCAATCGCAATGTCTACAGGATCTGTACCGTAAAACCAACCTCTCCAGAACCAATCAAGATCTTCACCGCTCGCATCTTCCATTGTTCTGAAAAAATCTGCTGGCTCAGGATGTTTAAATGCCCATCTTTTAGAATACGTTTTAAATGCTTTATCGAAAAGCTCTCTTCCCATGATGGTTTCACGGAGAATATTCAATCCGGTTGCCGGTTTTGCATACGCATTCGGGCCAAACTGAATAATGTTTTCAGAATTACTCATGATCGGTTCCAGTTGATCTTTAGGAAGTTTCATGTAATCTGTGATCGTCCACGCCGGACCACGTTTTGACGGGAATTTATTATCCCATTTTTCTTCGGTAAGATATTCTGTGAAGGTATTTAAACCCTCATCCATCCAGCTCCACTGTCTTTCGTCTGAATTGATGATCATCGGGAAAAAGTTGTGCCCTACTTCATGAATAATCACTCCTATCATTCCGTTTTTAATTCCCTCGGAGTAAGTCCCGTCTTTTTCGGTTCGTCCAAAGTTGAAACAGATCATCGGATATTCCATTCCATTCGAAGCTTCCACAGACTGAGCAACCGGATAAGGATACGGAATCGTAAATTCTGAATAGGTTTTAATCGTATGAGCAACAGCTTTCGTAGAATATTTTCTGTAAAGACCGTAGGCTTCCTTCGGATAGAAACTCATCGCCATTACTTTATTGTTGTTTTCAGGAATCGTAACGCCCATCGCATCCCAAACAAATTTTCTGGAAGCCGTCCAAGCAAAATCTCTTACATCTTTAGCCTCAAAAACCCAGGTTTTTCTCTGTTTTGAATGATTTTTCTCTGCTTTTTTAGCTTCATCCAAAGTCACGATTTCTACAGGCTCGCTCGAAGTTTGAGATTTTTTATATCTTGATAATTGTTCAGAAGTTAAAACCTGCTCGTAATTTTTGCACTCTCCGGTTCCACCAATCACATGATCGGCAGGAACGTTCATCGAAACTTTATAATTCCCAAAAACCAAAGCAAATTCGCCTCTTCCTGTAAACTGATGATTCTGCCATCCTTGGAAATCACTGTACACACACATTCTTGGAAACCATTGGGTGATGGTGTACAAATCGTTTCCGTCTTCAGCGAAGTTTTCATATCCGCCACGGCCTCCCATTTTCATACGGTTTGGGATGTTATAATTCCAGTCTATTTTGAAGATGAATTTTTCGCCTTTTTTCAGAACTTTAGGCAAATCAATACGCATCATCGTTTTGTTGACAGTATATTTCAAAGGGTTGCCTGAGGCATCAGTCACTTTTTCCAAATTTACTCCGTAGCCATTGTCTTTTGCTGGAATTTCGGTAGTTTTAAGCTGTTGATCGTTGACAGATTTTGGTAACGTAGAGGAGAACTGATAATCTGCTTTTTTGACGCTTGACTGCTGGTTTTCATCCAATTGTAGCCAGATATAATCTAAATCATCGGGCGAATTATTATGATAGGTAACCGTTTCCGAACCTTTTAAATTTCTTTTATCCTCATCTAAGTATGCTGTAATATCATAGTCGGCTCTGTTTTGCCAATAGGCTTGCCCGGGCGCTCCTGAAGCTGCTCTGTAAACGTTAGGCGTGGGTAGAATCGTTCCCAGCTGTTCAAATCTGTTTCCGTGGTTGCTGCCAGGATTATTTTGAATATTTTGTGCAGAAACACCTACATATAGAAATACCGAAAGTGCCGTTACTTTTAGTTGCATGAATAGAATTTTTAAGAATCATCAAATATAATAATAAGTATTTGAAAATTTGGAAATGTTGCTTCGAGAGCTTTAATTATTTGGGAATTGGCGAATCTTAAGAAATATTCGGTTTAAAAGAAACTGCAAAATGTTTTTCTAAAGCAATAAGGCGATGAGATGTTGATCGCAAAATGATACTATTTGAGGCAGATATTTTTATATTTTTGGAATGTATCGAAATATTCTTTCGATGTAGAATAATATTCTTGTAATGTGACTGGATATTATTGCAATGTGGAGTTATATTCTTCTAATGTGATTGTATATACTTCCTGTGTTGATTAATATTCTTGCTTTGTAACTGGATTGTTTTGCAATGTAAAGTTATATTCTTTCAATGTGATTGTATATTCTTTTGATGTTGAATATTATTCTCGCTTTGTTGCTGGATATTTTTGTAATGTGGCAGAATATTCCTGCTTTGTAGTTGAATATTGGCATGGTGTAGACTTTTGTTTTTAAAGTGTGAAAGGATATTTTTCAACGAGTAGGTACAAAACCGGCGATCCTTTCCGCTGTAGGGAAAATGCAGACTTTGCAGATCTCAAAAACCCAAGCCAATGATTGACCTAAAAAGGTATTCTCTCCAGAGTCATTTTTAAAGCCAATGCAAAAACACCTGATGATACAAAAAGTATCCAGTCTTTTTTATTGATTTTGAAAAGATTTAAAAGAATAAATAGCAAAATTAAAATAGCAAGCACAATTACAATCTGCCCGAGCTCCAGCCCAATATTAAACCCTAAAAGCGGAACGGCGATGCTTTGATTTTTTGCGATTATCACTCTTGCAGTATTTGCAAATCCCAATCCATGAATGAGCCCAAAGAAAAGAGCTAAATAATAATTGGTTTTATTTTGCGACTGTTTTTTGTTTTTCATTAGAATATTTCCGGCCGCCGTCAAAACAATCGTCAGCGGAATCAAAAATTCAACCCAATCTGAAGGAAGTCTTACCACATCGAGAATGCTTAAAGCCAAAGTTATGGAATGTCCGATGGTAAAAGCAGTGACCAGAATCAGGATTTTTTTCCAGTCTTTTGAAGTATATACGGCAATTAAAGCTAAAACAAATAGTTGATGATCAAGCGCATCCAATGAAATAATATGTTCCCAACCGAGTTTCAGATAAAATAAAAAGTCCTGCATTTTCTAAATGATTTTTTGGAAATGCGATGATACAAAATTTATTTTAACTTTGTATAAAATTCAGTATCATGATTGTCAATATCGAGTTGGAAAATTCTGAAGATTTTGTTTTTATCAAACAGCTTTTGGAAAAAATAAAAGGAGTAAAATCGGTTTCTGTGGAAAGCGAGTACGAAATAATTGAGGGAGTTCCTGCTCATGTTTATGAACAGATAGAGAAATATGCAGACTCTGTGAAAGAAGAAGACTGTATTTCTTCAGAAGAGTTTTTTGAAAATGCCCGAAAAAAAGCATGCGAGTTATATTTACGAAAGTAGCGTATAGCTCTTACGGAAGTATTTTAGAGTTTCTTTCGGAAGTGTGGACTGAGAAAGAGATTGGTGTTTTCATCAACGATGTTGAACATATTGTGACTGAATTGAGAGATGGAAAGTATTCGATGTTTCTAAAGTCAAATCATAAAACCCGAAGTGCGCTTATCGGAAAAAAACATGTCAGAATGTTCTTCAGGAAGGAAAATGAGAAACAAATAAAAGTTCTCCTATTCTTTGATATGCGACAGAATCCTGAAAAAATAATTGAACTTTTAAAATGAAAAAAATACTATTTCTGCTTTTTGTCTGCTTTCTTTCGTTTTCGTCTTTTACTAAAATGATACACCCCTATCACGTTGGTTCGGTAGAAATCAATTACAACCCAAAATCAAGAACTTTTGAGGTTACAGGAAGATTTTTCCTGGATGATTTAGAAAATGGTTTGTCAAAAAAATACGGAAAACCTTTTCATTTTAATGATCCAAAATATAAAAATCAGATTAATGAGGCTCTGAAAAGCTACAGTTCTGAATATTTTAAGCTTAAATCAGATAATCAGTTTTTAAAAGTAAATTACGTTGGTTATGAAGAAGACAGCGAATCCGTCAATGTTTATCTTGAATCTGAAAAAGTAGAAAATCCTAAAAAAGTAGAAGCTGCTGTGAGTTTTCTGTATAATCTATTTGATGATCAGATTAATTTGGTTCATATCATCATCAACGGAAACCGTAAAAGTGAAAAACTGACGTATCCGAATCGATATTTATATCAACAGTTTTAAAAGCTATTTTTGCAATTGCAATAATGCATTTTCAGCCTTTGTATGAGCTAAAAGATCTGGAAAAAAATCGTCATAACATTTCTGCAGAATATCTTTATTATCCATAAAAGCCTCAAATACCGGAATATCTTTATCTAAATATTTCGCTTTATTCAAAACATTTCTCATACTGAATTGTATATTCTGATCGTGACGGTAGTTGTACAACCAATTATCCTGTTCCATTCTTGCGAGCATAGATCTGAAATTATCGGGAAGAAATTCGTAATGTTCATGAAGAACGCGATATACTTTAAGTGAATGATCTTTCCAACCTTTTAAGGAATTTAGCTGCAAATCATTGGCGACAAAATAATCCATAGAAACATCTACAAAAGCTCCTGAATAAAGTCTTACCAGCGGACTGAAAACTTTTTTCGCTTCATGTAAAGCTGGATGAGAATCTGTAAACGTATCGATCTCCCGATGCAACGTAATCCCATCCTGAATGTCTTTCGGGAACGAGTAACGGTCTTTGTTTCGGATAAAATCTTCGAGAAACTGCCCGACAATTTGTCCGTCATTGAAAGTGAGAAAAGAGTGGGCTAGAAAGTTCATAAACGAATATAGAAATTTTTAAATAAAGTTTGGTCATTATTCAAAGTTTCGGCGAAGACTCCGTTGTTAAATTCTTTATATTTGAATAATATTGTACTGAGTTGAATTTCATCTTGAGAAAGAATGCTGAGATAAAGTTCATTTTCCTGCACATAACATCGGAATTGTACTTGAAACAAGAGACTGTTTTTCATCTGTAGATCTTTGTAACCAAAAACAACTATAGCGTCTGCGCCTAAAGGTGTAAAACGTTCGTTTTCTTTATAGATTTCAATAGAGCGAGAATGCCTTTCTACGATTTCCAATCCGTTTTGCAAAGCAGAATAATATAAAATGGATGAGAACTGACAGATTCCGCCACCGAAATCCTGTGAAATATTGTTCTTAGCTAAATTTCGGACTTCTTTGAATTTGTTTTTTCTACTCGGTTTGCCAACTATTTTCCAAAATGAAAAAACTTCATTTGGCTGAATAATTAAGTTGTTGACTTTTTCACAGACGATTTTTAAATTATGGATTTTGTTTTCATGGAAATCTCCTCTTCTAATTACTTGCTTAAATTCAACTGAATAGTCTCCAATATCTTCATTTAAATAATTTTCAGCATATAAGTGAGGTTTTTTTTGTTCATGAAAAATCCTTTGCAATAGCCTATACTGCAATTTCCAAGAGTAGGGAAGAGAGTTTTTGATAAACTGCATCATTGTTTTTTTATTACAACGATTTGATATGATGCCCACTTTTTTAGAAATGTTGAGCAAATCAATATATCTAAAGGTAGAAATATTTTCCTCAATGCCTTTGGAATTCTGTGAATAGGAAAAAATAAAACTCCTTTTCTTTCAATGATCTTCCAATCAGTTTTTATTAAATCTAAAATTTCATCAGGTTTAAATGAATTATTCGCATGCCAATCTTCTTGTGGCGAAGTTACTTTTCTTCTTGATTTAATTGGATAATCAAAAATCAAAATTCCATCATTATTTATTTTTTTATAACATTCATTTAGAAAATTTTCTGTTTCCTGTCTGTTCTGGTGCATGATTACATGAAAACAGAAAATACAGTCAAAGTTTTCTTCAAAAGGAATATTTGAAATCTCTCCGATCATCAATTGTTTCTGAGGGAATTTTTCCTGAGCAATATTCAGCATTTCCTGACTGAAATCTGCGCCGTGCGTTGCAAAATTCAATAGCCTTCCCGTTCCGCAGCCCAAATCTAAAACCTTAGAATACTTTTTATTTCTAAAAAAGGAATTCAAAAAATATCTTTCCTGTTCATCAATATATTTTCCATAAGAATTTTCAAACCTGTTTTCGTCATAGGTTTTTGCGAGTTTACTATAGTATTGATGAATTTTGTTTTCGATCATATTAAACTTAATTCTTATATATATATTAAATTGATTGTCCGTTATTTGTCATAAGCTGAAAAACGTTGTGAGTTTGTATAAGTGAAATCGGAGATTCGACAAAGTCAAACGGCTTTGTGTAACTTTAAAAACGCTTAGTATTTGAAAAATCTTTGTGCACTTTGCTTTAAAATTAAAGTATTATGAGTAATATCGGATATTCAAATATTAAATGATGAATTTAGGAAAAAAAGAAAGACTTAAAATAAATTTTAGCGGTGTTTATATAATTAAATTTAAATAGTCTGTAACTCTTCTTAAGTTCCAATCTTCCCGCTTTAAGCTACTTTTCTAAATAATTATTTATTTTCTTTGAGCATATCTGTATTTTGAATAAATTTGTCAATATTAAATAAAAAATTAAAATGAACACACCATCAGAATTAAAGTACACTAAAGATCATGAATGGGTAAAGATCGAAGGTAATATAGCCACAATTGGTATTACAGACTTTGCACAGGGAGAATTAGGAGATATCGTTTATGTAGATGTAGATACGGTAGATGATGATATCAATGGAGGAGATGTTTTCGGAAGTGTAGAAGCTGTTAAAACGGTTTCAGATTTGTTCTTGCCAATTTCTGGTAAAGTAATTGAGTTCAATGCTGCGCTAGAAGATCAGCCAGAACTATTAAATACAGAGCCTTATGGAAACGGTTGGATCATCAAGTTGGAGATTGCTGACGGTGCAGATCAGTCAGAATTGCTTTCAGCAGAAGAATATCAGGCTCTCATTGGATAAGATTTCAAACATATTTATAAAGATACTGCCCATTTATTGGGCATTTCTTACTTATATGCTCCTGCGTCCGGGAGTAGAAAACCGCGAATATTTTTTTATGTTCGAGGGAATCGACAAAGTTTTACACTTCGGAATATTTGCAATGCTTGGTTTCTCATTTATGGCGGCCTTCCCAAGAATCAAATTCTCCTATTTTTTTCAGATCATCCTGATCTACGCATTCCTCACAGAAATCCTTCAGGAAGAAATGGGTTTCGGCAGATCTATGGAAACCTTAGACGTCATTGCCGACACCATCGGTTGCCTTCTCGGATACTATATATATAAGATACTCCTCAAACGGTATTCTTGATCAAAGTACATGTTCTTTCAACGACTTCGGTATCTTTCATATATTACACCACTTCCTTTTCTTCATAAGCTTTTTCCCGCTCTCCATTCATATTCCTCGCGCCAATTCTTTTCCCGTCGCTTGCTGTGGGGTAACCGTTTAGTGGTTGTTATATCAAAATTTATCAGAGTAAGATTTTCCATTTCTAGCTTACGGTTAACATTTTGACAAAACTTCTATATATAAGATAAGGACATTGAAAATATGTCGAACAATAATAACCGGCATATACCTTTTTGTAAATTCAAGAAATAGTTTATTGTTGAGCTCCATTGGAGCGTGCTGTTTGTAGTGTAATTTATAATAAAAACATGAGCTCCGTAGGAGCGTCACTATGCACATCTTTCAATACCCCCTTCAAACCCAAACTTATCCTTCATCAACTTTCGCTCTCACTTTCAACTACCCATATTTAAAATCACTTTAGAATAAAACACCACCATACTTAGCCCATCGGTGAACTCAAAACCTGCAAATTCTCCTTGCGCTCCAATTTAGATCTACACACTCTACCTTTCCACCCAACCTCCCTGCGAGATCAAGCCCCACCTTTCTACCCATGTCTTTCCCAAACATTCCATTCCGCACTTGCCTCTGAAACCCCTCTCGCACTATCATCTTTCCACTCTCCTCAATACTTCCACCAGCTTCTACTTGCACTCCAACCCTTCACGCCCTCAACTCCCGTCCTCCAACCTCCATCCTCCATCCTCCAACCTCCAGTTTCATAAAAATTTTTCTCTCATGTTTTCAGCTATTTAGCATCAAATATGAATAAAATATGAATTTTATGTTAAATAGATTTGGAAGTAGGGGTATAAACGTACTACTTTTGCCCCACTGAAAACGAGAGTATATCAGTAGCGCAGGAGCGCCTCCGGGCGGATAATTTAAGTTACTTTAATAGGATGTAGATCAAGAAACATTCATTAAAATTTTTAGCGATAAAAATTTGTGAGTTTAGAAAAGATTTGTATCTTTGCAATCCCAATACGGGGAGCGCAGGAGTAACGGATTAAGGGTTTGAGAAAAGAGTTTAGGGTTACTTAAAAAACTTTAAAATTTCTTCAAAAAACATTTGGTCAATTAGAAATAAGTTATTACTTTTGCACACGCAAATACGGCAACGCCCAACGACAGAAAAGGGTAGCTGAGGAAGCGGAAGAAGAGAGATCATTGAAAAATAGATATAACAACCAAGTAAGGAAAAACTAAAGCGTCAAAACTTTGAGTGAGTCAGACAAACATACAATGGAGAGTTTGATCCTGGCTCAGGATGAACGCTAGCGGGAGGCCTAACACATGCAAGCCGAGCGGTAGAAGATCTTCGGATCTTTGAGAGCGGCGCACGGGTGCGGAACACGTGTGCAACCTACCTTTATCAGGGGGATAGCCTTTCGAAAGGAAGATTAATACCCCATAATATAAGAAACGGCATCGTTTTTTATTGAAAACTCCGGTGGATAGAGATGGGCACGCGCAAGATTAGATAGTTGGTGAGGTAACGGCTCACCAAGTCAATGATCTTTAGGGGGCCTGAGAGGGTGATCCCCCACACTGGTACTGAGACACGGACCAGACTCCTACGGGAGGCAGCAGTGAGGAATATTGGACAATGGGTGAGAGCCTGATCCAGCCATCCCGCGTGAAGGACGACGGCCCTATGGGTTGTAAACTTCTTTTATACTGGGATAAACCTACTTACGTGTAAGTAGCTGAAGGTACAGTATGAATAAGCACCGGCTAACTCCGTGCCAGCAGCCGCGGTAATACGGAGGGTGCAAGCGTTATCCGGATTTATTGGGTTTAAAGGGTCCGTAGGCGGACTCGTAAGTCAGTGGTGAAATCTCATAGCTTAACTATGAAACTGCCATTGATACTGCGGGTCTTGAGTAAGGTAGAGGTAGCTGGAATAAGTAGTGTAGCGGTGAAATGCATAGATATTACTTAGAACACCAATTGCGAAGGCAGGTTACCATGTCTTAACTGACGCTGATGGACGAAAGCGTGGGGAGCGAACAGGATTAGATACCCTGGTAGTCCACGCCGTAAACGATGCTAACTCGTTTTTGGGTCTTCGGATTCAGAGACTAAGCGAAAGTGATAAGTTAGCCACCTGGGGAGTACGAACGCAAGTTTGAAACTCAAAGGAATTGACGGGGGCCCGCACAAGCGGTGGATTATGTGGTTTAATTCGATGATACGCGAGGAACCTTACCAAGGCTTAAATGGGAATTGATCGGTTTAGAAATAGACCTTCCTTCGGGCAATTTTCAAGGTGCTGCATGGTTGTCGTCAGCTCGTGCCGTGAGGTGTTAGGTTAAGTCCTGCAACGAGCGCAACCCCTGTCACTAGTTGCTAACATTCAGTTGAGGACTCTAGTGAGACTGCCTACGCAAGTAGAGAGGAAGGTGGGGATGACGTCAAATCATCACGGCCCTTACGCCTTGGGCCACACACGTAATACAATGGCCGGTACAGAGGGCAGCTACACAGCGATGTGATGCAAATCTCGAAAGCCGGTCTCAGTTCGGATTGGAGTCTGCAACTCGACTCTATGAAGCTGGAATCGCTAGTAATCGCGCATCAGCCATGGCGCGGTGAATACGTTCCCGGGCCTTGTACACACCGCCCGTCAAGCCATGGAAGTCTGGGGTACCTGAAGTCGGTGACCGTAACAGGAGCTGCCTAGGGTAAAACAGGTAACTAGGGCTAAGTCGTAACAAGGTAGCCGTACCGGAAGGTGCGGCTGGAACATCTCATTTTAGAGCGTCTTTCGACGTTAAACAAATAAAGGTACTTTACTGTACCATGTACTTACTTAAAAGAAAACGTTTTAGTTTTTTACTCGGTTGCTTATATTATAAAAATACAAAACCCACTAGAAATTAGTATCAGGGAAAGAGAGATTTTAGTTACAGAAGTTAGAGGTTAGATCATTAGAAGTTAGTATTAAAGCTAACAACTAAAAACCGACAACCGACAACTAAAAACATGAAGTCTCGTAGCTCAGCTGGTTAGAGCGCTACACTGATAATGTAGAGGTCGGCAGTTCGAGCCTGCCCGAGACTACTAATTGAGGCGGCTGGCAAATGGCTTATAGCTGATGGCAATAAAGCCAAAAGCGAGAAGCAAATCGCCAACGGCACCTAGAGGGGAATTAGCTCAGCTGGCTAGAGCGCCTGCCTTGCACGCAGGAGGTCAAGGGTTCGACTCCCTTATTCTCCACAATTACTGAAAAGTAATGAAAAAGATTACAGCGATGTAACAAGAATAGAAGTTATTAAAAAAAGAAACAAAGGATTTTAGCCGATAGGGGCTAGAGCGTCCCGATGAATCGGGAAGGTCAAGGGTTCGACTCCCTTATTCTCCACAGTTTTGCGAGTTTGATTTAAAAGTAAGATGAATAGAGCCAAAACAAATATTCATTTATCAGACAAGCAGAAAGACATAAGATCATTGACATTAACGGTAAAAATATCACAAAGAGAAAACCGAGCGCAATTAAGCGTTTGAGTTTACAAAATAGTTTAACAGCGATGTTAGACAAAAAATACTGAACTAATTAATAATTAGGAAAGAAATCGTTAAGGGCGTATGGCGGATGCCTAGGCTTTCAGAGGCGAAGAAGGACGCGGTAAGCTGCGAAAAGCTGCGGGGATCGGCACACACGAATTGATCCGCAGATGTCCGAATGGGGCAACCCGGCATGTTGAAGACATGTCACCTCGTAAGAGGAGCAAACCAGGAGAACTGAAACATCTAAGTACCCTGAGGAAAAGAAATCGAAGAGATTCCGTAAGTAGTGGCGAGCGAACGCGGATTAGCCCAAAAGTCTTTATATATTTAATAGAATGTTCTGGAAAGAACAGCCATAGAGGGTGATAGCCCCGTACATGAAAGGTATATTTAGATGATAAATGAGTAGGGCGGGACACGTGAAATCCTGTCTGAATATGGGGGGACCATCCTCCAAGGCTAAATACTCCTGAAAGACCGATAGTGAACAAGTACTGTGAAGGAAAGGTGAAAAGCACTTCGAATAGAAGGGTGAAATAGAACCTGAAACCGTACGCCTACAAGCGGTCGGAGCCCACAAGTTGGGTGACGGCGTGCCTTTTGCATAATGAGCCTACGAGTTAATGTTACTAGCGAGGTTAAGTACTTCAGGTACGGAGCCGGAGCGAAAGCGAGTCTGAATAGGGCGCTTAGTTAGTAGTATTAGACGCGAAACCTTGTGATCTACCCATGGGCAGGTTGAAGCTTTGGTAACACAAAGTGGAGGACCGAACCGGTTGACGTTGAAAAGTCTTCGGATGACCTGTGGGTAGGGGTGAAAGGCCAATCAAACTGGGAGATAGCTCGTACTCCCCGAAATGCATTTAGGTGCAGCGTCGTGTATAAGTTTATTAGAGGTAGAGCTACTGATTGGATGCGGGGGAGTCAAATCCTACCAATTCCTGACAAACTCCGAATGCTAATAAATGTTCCACGGCAGTGAGGGCGCGGGTGCTAAGGTCCGTGTCCGAGAGGGAAAGAACCCAGACCAACAGCTAAGGTCCCCAAATCTCTATTAAGTTGAAGCAACGCGGTTGGACTGCATTGACAGCTAGGATGTTGGCTTGGAAGCAGCCATTCATTTAAAGAGTGCGTAACAGCTCACTAGTCGAGCGGTCCGGCATGGATAATAATCGGGCATAAATAGAGTACCGAAGCTATGGATTTACAACTTAGGGTTGTATCTGGTAGGGGAGCATTCTGTTTGCACAGAAGCTGAGTCGTGAGGCTTGGTGGAGCGTACAGAAAAGAAAATGTAGGCATAAGTAACGATAAAGCGGGCGAGAAACCCGCTCACCGAAAGACTAAGGTTTCCTCAGCCATGCTAATCAGCTGAGGGTTAGTCGGGACCTAACGCGAACCCGAAAGGGGTAGTGGATGGACAATGGGTTAATATTCCCATACTTGCTCACACTAAAAAGGGGACGGAGTGCCGTACTTACTGGAGACTGACGGAATAGTCAAGACCTAGCCTTCGGGCGAAGTTGCTGTAAGGAAAGTGCTTCCAAGAAAAGCCGAAGTGAAGCAACCCGTACCAAAACCGACACAGGTAGTCGAGGAGAGAATCCTAAGGTGCTAGAGTGAATCATGGTTAAGGAACTAGGCAAAATAGTCTCGTAACTTCGGAAGAAGAGACGCCAGCAGCAATGCTGGCCGCAGTGAAGAGGCCCAGGCGACTGTTTATCAAAAACACAGGACTCTGCTAAATCGAAAGATGCTGTATAGGGTCTGACACCTGCCCGGTGCTGGAAGGTTAAGGAAGGGCGTTAGCAGCAATGCGAAGCGTTTGACTGAAGCCCCAGTAAACGGCGGCCGTAACTATAACGGTCCTAAGGTAGCGAAATTCCTTGTCGGGTAAGTTCCGACCTGCACGAATGGTGTAACGATCTGGGCACTGTCTCAACCATGAGCTCTGTGAAATTGTAGTAACGGTGAAGATGCCGTTTACCCGCAATGGGACGAAAAGACCCTGTGAACCTTTACTATAACTTCGTATTGACTTTGAGTAAGTAATGTGTAGGATAGGTGGGAGACTTTGAAGCAGGCACGCTAGTGTTTGTGGAGTCAACGTTGAAATACCACCCTTTACTTACTTGGAGCCTAACTTCTGAATGGAAGGACACTGCGTGGTGGGTAGTTTGACTGGGGTGGTCGCCTCCAAAAGAGTAACGGAGGCTTTCAAAGGTACCCTCAGCACGCTTGGTAACCGTGCGTAGAGTGTAATGGCATAAGGGTGCTTGACTGTGAGACCTACAAGTCGATCAGGTGCGAAAGCAGGACATAGTGATCCGGTGGTTCCGTATGGAAGGGCCATCGCTCATAGGATAAAAGGTACTCCGGGGATAACAGGCTAGTCTCCCCCAAGAGCTCACATCGACGGGGAGGTTCGGCACCTCGATGTCGGCTCGTCACATCCTGGGGCTGGAGAAGGTCCCAAGGGTTGGGCTGTTCGCCCATTAAAGTGGCACGCGAGCTGGGTTCAGAACGTCGTGAGACAGTTCGGTCTCTATCTATTGCGGGCGTTAGATGTTTGAGAGGGCTTGATTCTAGTACGAGAGGACCGAATTGAACAAACCTCTGGTGTATCAGTTGTTCCGCCAGGAGCACCGCTGAGTAGCTACGTTTGGAAGAGATAAGCACTGAAAGCATATAAGTGCGAAACTCGCCTCAAGATGAGACATCTTTTAAGGGTCGTTGGAGATGACGACGTTGATAGGCTACAGGTGTAAAGTTGGTAACAGCATAGCCGAGTAGTACTAATTACCCGTAGATTTATTGCCTAATTGGCAAGCCTTAATTGCGCATTCAAGGTTCTCTCTTTGTGAACATTTTTATCGATAAAACAGTTGACAGTAAGGAGTTGACAGTTGATAGTATTATACCATCAGCAATCAACCAAAACTGACAACCATATACAGCCTTTAGGGTGGTTTTAGCGGTGGGGCTCACCTGTTCCCATTCCGAACACAGAAGTTAAGCCCACCAGCGCCGATGGTACTGCGAAAGCGGGAGAGTAGGTCGCCGCCAGTTTTTATTTAAAAGTCTCATACATTCAGTTGTATGAGACTTTTTTTTGCTCTCAACTCAACGTTTAAAAAGCAACGAAGTCGCCATCCATAAATCAAATTTTAACATTCAATATTCAAGGTTCGAGATGTGAGTTCTAATTTAACCTGAGTTCGGGTTAAGCGAAGTTTAAAAAAAGTTGACCGTCATTTACTTTTTGTAAGTTTAATGACGGTTTTTTTGGAAAGAAACAATACGCAGTCAGCCCTCCCAAAACATTCATCATAAAGTTGTTCACGCTTCGATGTCTGGTGTGTTCCACTTGGCAATGGTTTTTTAATTCATCATTTATGGTTTCAATAATCGCTCTTTTTCTGAGCAAAATCTTGTCTTCCATCTTCATTATATGATTTTTCATATTTTTTCTAAGCTTGGTAAACACTTGAATACCATCTGCAAAAAGCATCTCCCACAAAGCTTTTGAAAGATATCCTTTGTCTGCAAATAGTTTCCCAAAAAGTTGCTGGGTCATTTTTTTAATGTGTTTCAGATTTCTGTCATCCACATTTCCTTTCGTAAGATAAAAGGATAAGAGTTCACCTTTTTCATTACAGACCAAATGCAACTTAAATCCATAAAACCAGCCCATTGAAGACTTTCCTCGTTCTGCCAAACCTTTGAAAACTTTATGGTTGTGTATTCTTTGATTTCTGCAAACTTTCAAAGTAGTGCTGTCCATAAAACTAATTCCTGTGCATTTTCCCAAGCATTTTTCTTTTAGAAACAAAGCAAAAACCACAAAACTTCTTTGCTGGAGTTCAATAAATCTGTTGTAGGAAAGGGGTTTTAGGAAATAAGTCTTTCCAATAACCACAAACTATTTGCTGGTAATAATGTTTAAAAGTTTTATGAGCTCCCAAATGAAAACCAATCATAATGGTGATCATTTCAGAATCTGACATTAGAGAGGCTCTGTTTCTTCTTTTCTTGCTATGGCAGAGTGCTTCAAACTTCATTTTTTTAATTTGAGCATCAAACTCTTTACAAAAATCATCTATTTGTACAAAAATTTTTATAATTTGGTCTTTCAAATTCATAGCAGTAATTCGTTTAAATATTTGAATGTCAGAAACTTAAATATACGAATTATTGCTTTTTTGTACAAATTTTATTGATGTTCTTATCCCGAACTCAGGTTAAGGATAGTTAATTGGTAACTTAAACTTATTAAACCATTTTGTCAGTATTGCTCCGTAGGAGCAGTATCTTAGAAAAAAGCTGAAGCGGTCACAAGTGCGTTCCGTCGGATCGATATCTGTTTATCATCTAAGAAGTGATTTGTCATCAGGGAATTGAAATAATGTACAGGTCGCTCCTAAGGAGCTTTCTCCATCCGTGAGCTGTATTCTTTTTCTATTAACAGTCTGCCACTCTGCGGCTTTTCAAGCAGTTGTACTTATTGCAGAACTATTTGTTGTACGTATTTTGAATAGTTTAAGATCATTGCATAACCTCTGTTATAATGATGAAATAAAAAGAAATCATTACGTTTTAAAATATATCAAGAAAATGTAATTTTGCCTAAAGCCTAAAGCCTAAAGCCTAAAGCCTAAAGCCTAAAGCCTAAAGCCTAAAGCCTAAAGCAAGATTTGAGAACGAAAAAAATGATTGTTTTGACAGATAATCAAAATAATGCAGTCACCCCTAGCCCAGATCGCAACGGCATCCTTTTTTGTTGCAAGGACAAAGCACAGGCACAAAAAAGATACAGTGAAGAGCTGGATAAAGCTTCTGGATAATTTAATTTGACAGATCGCTAATAATTTAACATAAGTGTTGATTTATCCTTTTCTTGAATATTAAGAAACCGTTGATACACGCTTACTTTTAGAGTCTAACAATTCAAAATGTACCTTAATATTGGCAATATTTTTCCACGTTGCATATTTGAATAAAACAAATCCTATGAGCATTCCTAATGTATTCAAAAATACATCATCAACATCTGCAACTCCTCTCCCGGAAATATATTGAATAGATTCAATTATACTTATTGCGAACAAAAAGAAAAATGTAATAGGAATAAAACGATTAAATTTTTTTATGCATAATCCTAACCATCCAAATGGACTGAATAGAAATATATTACCAAATATATTGACAATAAAAGCTTGATTATCAATATTATTGTCATTGAAAAAATGCTGAATGGTAATAAATGGCTGATGCTGGATATACGAAATTTCTGAAGGTTCTCTACCAGAAGCATAAAACATCATATATAATAAAACGACGGTGTATAAGGCAATAAATACTGCAAAATATCTTTTCATAGGTTTCCTTTGGGGATTAGTAATTAAAAAGAGGTTGAAGTGCTTATTAGTTTTTGTATTCTTTAATAACAAAAATCTTACCCTTATGTTATGTCGTTAAGACAGTTTATAATTCTTTAGGACTATTTAACATAATAAAAAAGCCCCACTTTTAAGGTGAGGCAAAATATTGTACAATTGAGTATTGATCAGACTTGGATCACTCCTAAATTGAATTTATCAGTAATAGGAGAATGATCGGCAGCTTCAATTCCCATAGAAATCCATTTTCTGGTATCAATAGGATTAATGATTGCATCCGTCCATAATCTAGATGCTGCATATGTAGCTTCTGTTTGTTTTTGATATTTCTTAGAGATGGAATCTAAAATTTCTTTATGAGCTTCTTCAGTGATTTCTTTTCCTTGTTTTTTCAAAGTAGATTCCTGAATTTGTGCTAAAACTTTAGCAGCCTGAGAACCTCCCATTACAGCAAGGTCAGCCCATGGCCAAGCTACAATTAATCTTGGGTCGTAAGCTTTTCCGCACATTGCGTAATTACCGGCACCGTAAGAATTTCCTGTGATGATGGTGAATTTAGGAACTACAGAATTGGCCACGGCATTCACCATTTTTGCACCGTCTTTAATGATTCCACCATGTTCTGATTTTGAACCTACCATGAAGCCTGTTACGTCTTGTAAAAATATCAAAGGAATTTTTCTCTGGTTACAGTTCGCAATAAATCTTGTTGCTTTATCAGCAGAGTCAGAATAAATTACCCCTCCAAACTGCATTTCTCCTTTACCATTTTTAACGAGCTTTCTTTGATTAGCGACAATTCCTACCGACCATCCGTCAACTCTTGCCGTAGCACAAATGATAGTTTGTCCGTAATCTGCTTTGTATTCTTCAAACTCAGAATTGTCTACAAGACATTTTATAATTTCTAAAGTATCATATTGATCGGCACGAGAAACCGGCATGATTCCGAAAATGTTATCTATATTTTCTTTTGGTGGAAAACTTTCAATTCTGTCGAAACCTGCTTTTTCGTAGCTTCCGATAGATTTCATAATATTCTTTATTCTGTTTAAAGCATCTTGGTCATCCTTAGCTTTATAATCTGTTACTCCCGAAATTGAACAGTGAGTTGTTGCACCACCTAAAGTTTCGTTATCAATGCTTTCGCCGATTGCCGCTTTCACCAAATAACTTCCGGCAAGAAAGATTGAGCCTGTTTTATCAACAATCATGGCTTCGTCGCTCATAATGGGCAGGTAAGCTCCACCAGCAACACAACTTCCCATAACAGCAGAAATCTGAATGATTCCCATTGCGCTCATTTTCGCATTATTTCTGAAAATTCTTCCGAAATGTTCCTTATCGGGGAAAATCTCATCCTGCATTGGAAGATAAACACCTGCTGAGTCAACAAGATAAATAATTGGAAGCTTGTTTTCCATTGCGATTTCCTGTGCTCTTAGGTTTTTCTTTCCGGTGATTGGAAACCACGCACCTGCTTTTACAGACGCATCATTAGCAACAACCAAACATTGTTTTCCAGAAACATATCCCATCACCACCACAACACCGCCACTTGGACATCCACCGTGTTCTTCATACATTTCATATCCAGCAAAAGCACCGATTTCAATGGAATCTGAATCTTTATCGAGAAGATAATCTATTCTTTCTCTCGCCGTCATTTTTCCTTCATCGCGAAGCTTTTGAAGTCTTTTTTCTCCACCGCCTTTTTTTATTTCAGAAAGTAAACGATTTATTTCAGATAATTTTAATTTGTTTTGATCTTCTCGTTTGTTGAATTCAATATCCATGAAATTTCTATTTTAATGTGCCTAAGATACTACTTTTATAAAAAATAATATATCATAAATTTTTATGATTCAACGCATTGAAAATCATAAAATTATGAAATATTTAACACAGTTAAGTTTTTTTATGTTTGTTTTTTTTATAATTTTACATGAGAGGAAAGGAGCTGATTACTCCGTTATAAATCCTCTGTTCCTAGTTTATTTTTTTAATAGTTTATTATTTGAAGGCCCTGAAAGTTGAATAGACTTTCAGGGTTTTTTATTTTTGATGAAGAAAATTTCACTTTTTCTAAATTCACTCAATATTTTTTATTCTTATAGGATAATATTTCTGTGTTTTACTAAAACCTATTCGTAAATTTGCTTGTTAAAAATTTGATATCAATAGACATGCAAAAATTAGCTCTTTTCAGATTGCACTTGATCGTTTTTTTGTGGGGATTTACTGCAATTTTGGGAAAACTGATTACTGCCAATGCACAAATTCTGGTGTTCTACAGAATGTTGTTTGCTGCGATATTTCTATTTGTGTTTATCAGAGTTTTTAAAAAAGAAAGTATTAAAGTTTCCAAAAAACTTTTTTTACAGCTTTCTGCTATAGGATTTTTCATGGCGCTGCATTGGTTATGTTTTTTTTATTCTATTAAAGTCTCGAATGTTTCAATTGCTTTAAGCTGCCTTTCTTTGTCTACATTGTTTGCTGCCATTTTAGAACCTCTCGTTTTTAAAAGGAAAGTAGATGTTTCAGAGGTTGTCATGGGAGTTGTGATTGTTGCTTGTATTCTTCTTATTTTTAAAACAGAGTTTCAGTACAAAGAAGGTATTTTCTTTGGTATTCTATGTGCAGTTTTTGGGACTATCTTTTCTGTTTTCAATGGAAAACTATTTGGTAAAACCAGTCCAGGAAATATTATTTTTTACGAAATCTTCAGCGGTTGGCTTATTTTGGCTGTATTTTATTTAATATCTGGTCAAATATTTTCAATGAATGAAATAAATTACAGAGATTTGGCGTTAATATGCTTGTTGGCAAGTGTTTTCACGGCATTCCCGATGCTCGAGTCGGTAAAGCTGATGAAATATATTTCGCCTTTCACATTAATTTTAACAGTAAATTTAGAACCAGTCTACGGAATTATACTAGCTTTTTTTATCTTTGGGGAATCAGAACACATGAGTCCAGTATTTTATGTGGCTTCACTCGTTATGATTTTGGCGATTGTAGCGAATGCTCTGATCAAAACCAGGAAACAAAAAACAATTAACTAAGCATCAAATTGCATGATGAAAAAATATCTTTTATTACTATTTCCCTTCGTATTTGGGTTTTCTCAATCTCAGATTATCAGAAAATATTCCAATGAATTTTTAAATATTGGTGCCGGAGCGAGAGGTCTTGCAATGGGTGGAGCTGTGATTTCCAATCAGGATGACGTCTATTCACCCATGTGGAATCCCGCAGGTTTAAACGGAATTACAAAAGACTGGCAGGGAGCAGCAATGCACGCAGAATATTTTGAATCGATTGCGAAATATGATTATCTGGCTTACGCAAAAGTTTTGGAGGAAGGTGTTTTTGGAGTTTCAATTGTAAGATTGGGAGTTGATAACATTTTAAATACTACCCAGTTGATCGATACTGAAGGAAATATTGATTACGATAAAATTACCAAATTTTCACAATCAGATTATGCTGGAATTATTTCTTATGCATTCAATCCCGGTGGAAATCCAAAATTGGATGTTGGTGTCAACGCGAAAATTGTTTACAGAAATGTAGGAAAATTTGCAAGCGGTTACGGGTTTGGTTTTGATGTAGGAGCAATTTATAAAGCTGATAATGGCTGGAAATTCGGGGGAATACTTCGTGATGCAACGACAACGGTGAACTTCTGGAGTATTAATCAAAACGAATTATCAACAGTTGTAAACGGGGAAGAATTTAACCCTGCGCCTACTGATAAAATGGAATTAACGATGCCTAAGCTGAATGCAGGTGCAAGTAAGTTATTTGAAATCAATAGTAGCTTATATGTTTTACCGGAAGCAGGAATCAACGTAGATTTTGCTAAAACAGCAGCACTTCTTTCGACAGATTTCGCAAGTATCACTCCGTATGCAGGTGCTGAATTGGGTTATCAGAAAATGATTTTTGTGAGAGTTGGAGTCAACAGATTCCAGTCTATTACGGATATTGAAGATTTAAGCAGAAAGGTTTCTTTCCAGCCAAGTGCAGGTTTAGGAATCAGATATAGAGGTTTGACACTTGATTATGCAATCAGCAACTCAGGAATCGGTGGATCAAATTTCTTCTCAAACTTTTTCTCTTTGAAATTGGATATGGGAGAATTTAGAAACGATTAAAAAATTCAGAATTATTTTAAATTTATTACAATGAAGAAACTTTCAACAATTATAGCAACTCTTTGCATTACGTTTTCGTATGCCCAAAAGGTTTCCGATTATAAATATATCGCCCTTCCGGAGAAATTCAGCGGATTTAAAAACGATCAATACAAAATGGATATATTGCTTTCTAAAACATTGAAACAAAAACAATATGTAGTTGTTTCAGGAAACAGGAGTCAATGGACGGCGGAAGCAAATTCAAATCCATGCAGCGTTTTGAATGCAGATGTAATCAATGACAGCGGTTTTTTAAGAAATAAAGTTGTTTTAGAATTTAAAGATTGCAATGGGAAGGTAGTTGCAAGTCAAAAAGCCAGCACTTCAATTAAAGAATTTGAAGAAGGTTTTCAGGATGCTTTGAAACAGGCTTTGGTAACTATTCCTGTCTCAAGCCCGAAAGAAATTTCCAATCAGGTAGAAACAGTTGTACAGGAAGTACAATCTTCAGAACCTGTAAAAGAAGTTACTCGCCAGGCGACAGAAAATTCAACTCCTCCTCAATCAGGAAAATATACGAACGGTAAAGTAAGTTTACAGAAAGTTCAGATTGATGACAGTCAGTTTATTTTAGTTGAAAATAACAGCTCAGTTCCTTTTGCGACATTCAAATCGACGAGTAAGAAAGATACTTTTAAAGTAAAATTAAACTCAGGAGAATCAACCATAGGATATTATGAAAATGGGAATATTGTGATCGAAATGCCAAAGGGCAACGATGATTATTCAAAAGAAGTTTTCACTTTAAAATAAAAAAAAGCCTTATCTGTCATCCAGATAAGGCTTCCTTAAAATAAACCATAAAAAACTAAAACTATGGTAATAGAACAGTGTCTATTACATGTATAACTCCATTAGACTGATTCACATCAGCAATGGTTACTTTTGCCTCATTACCTTTGGCATCGGTAATGTATAAATCTTTTCCTTTTGTCCAGAACGTTAGCTCTTCTCCGGCAACTGTCTTCATCATTGCTTTTCCGTTTCCTGCTTTCACTGCTGCCCAAACTTGTTTTGAACTGTATTTTCCTGGAAGAACGTGATACGTTAAAATCTTAGTCAGCATTTCTTTATTTTCAGGCTTTACCAAATTTTCTACAGTTCCTGCTGGTAATTTTGCGAAAGCTGCGTCTGTAGGAGCAAATACTGTGAAGGGTCCTGCGCTTTGTAAAGTTTCTACCAAACCTGCGGCTTTTACTGCTGCAACCAATGTTTTGTGATCTTTAGAATTTACCGCGTTCTCAACGATATTTTTAGAAGGATACATTGGCGCTCCGCCAACCATTACCGTCTTTTCTTTCATTTTTTGTGCAGCTGTATTTCCACTTAGTGCAAATGATAATGCAACCATTCCTAACGCTACGAATTTTGATCTTGTATTCATTTTTTTTGATTTTTTAAATTATTATTATTTGAGTTGTGAGTTTATTTCTTTGTTATTGGTATCTACGACAGTCTGCTGATTTTAGTTTTAAATATTTTAAATATTTATTTTATTTAACTGTAAATCAGTTGATTAAATTTATTTCTTTGTTTTTTGATTAGGAACAAACTCCAGAGAAACCGAATTCATACAGAATCTTTTTCCTGTTGGTTTTGGCCCGTCATCGAAAATATGTCCCAAGTGAGAATCACATCTTCCACAAAGAACTTCGGTACGCTCCATATTGTGAGAATTGTCTTTTTTATATTTTACACCATCTTTTCTCAATGGTTCGTAGAAAGAGGGCCAACCACAAGTTGTTGCAAACTTTGCTGTAGAAAGAAATAACGCATTTCCGCAAACTGCACAGTAGTAAGTTCCTTTCACATCAAATTCGTAATACTTTCCGGTGAAAGCCATTTCGGTCGCTCCTTGTCTTGCGACTTGGTACAATTCAGGCTTTAAGATTTTCTTCCACTCTGCATTGCTTACTTTTAAAGGAGTTGTATTTGTTTTTGAGTAATAAGGATTTTTTGCCTTAAAGTTTTCTGATTGAGCTGAATAAATTCCAAACATCAACATAATCAGTAATGTAGAAAATATTTTAGTTGTTGCATTTTTCATTTTAATTGTAATAATTGTTTATAATTATATATACGAGATAAATTTTTTAAAAGATTTTCAGGTCTACACGATTTATTTTATTATATTTGGTAGGTAAAATACTTCATATTAAAACAACCTATTCGGAAGACGAACTTATAGCTTTGCTCAGAGAAAAGAGCGAATCTGGTTTCCACCATTTATATGACCACTATTCTGGGGCATTATATGGTGTGATTCTCCGAATCGTGCAGTCTAAAGAATATACTGAAGAAATTATTCAGGATGTTTTTATGAAAATCTGGAATTCGATTCATCAATATGATGCTGCCAAAGGACGTTTCTATACCTGGATGATTAATATTGCAAGAAACACAGCAATCGATTATTTAAAATCTAAAAGCTTTCAGAACGAATTAAAAAACCAATCACTTCCTGATTTCGTATATAATAATGCGGAACTTTCAACCACCAATAATTCAGATTTTATTGGGTTTAGTAATGTGCTTGGAACTTTAGATTCTGATAAACAGGAGCTTATAGATTTGGCATACTATCAAGGTTACACGCAGAGTGAAATATCAGAAAAACTGAATATGCCTTTAGGTACTGTAAAAACGAAGATGCGTAATGCATTGATGAAATTAAAAGACTTATTAAAAGATTATCAATAACATTGAATAGTAAAGAATACATATCATCCGGAATTCTAGAATCATACATTCTAGGTCATGCTTCTCCCGAGGAAGCAGGTATTTTGGAATGTGTAATGAAGAACAATAATGAAGTAAGAGAGGCTTTTGAAGAAGCACAAAAAACTTTTGAGATGCTTGCCACTGCGCAGGCTGTGACCCCACCAAGTGATTTGAAATCTAAAATTTGGGCTAAAATTCAACAAGAACAAAACGTTGAATTAGAAAAACCTGTCATTCCTATCCAAAACAACGTTCAAAAAGTTGAGGAGGAAAAAGAAGTTCAGGAAATTAAAAATACAAAAAGCAGCAGTTGGAAGAATTTTGCAATTGCAGCAGCAGTTCTATTTTTAATCAGTACAGGTATTAATTTATACTGGATGAATAGTCAGTCAAAAATTAATGACCAACTTGTAAAAGTAGAAAGTGAACGCAAAACAGATCAATTGGCGATGCAGAATATGCAGCAAAAATTAGATGTTTTTGCAAATCCGAATATGAAAAAAGTAGTATTGGCTGGTGTAGACAAACACCCTGAGGCTAAAGCAACAGTACTATGGGATAGTAATTCCAAAGATATTTATCTATCTGCAAATTCTCTGCCAAAAGCTCCAGAAGGTATGCAGTATCAACTTTGGGCAATTGCAGACGGAAAGCCGGTAAGTGCCGGAATGTATTCTGAAGATAAAGACAGTAGAATAGCAATCTCTAATATCACCAATGCGCAAGCTTTTGCAATCACTCTTGAGAAAAAAGGAGGAAGCGAAGTTCCCACCATGGAAAATATGTATGTAATGGGAGGAGTTTAAGAAAAATTGATTAAAAATATTCATAAAAAATCAGCTCAAATTTTGAGCTGATTTTGTTTTTTATTATGGGTTGTTGAAAAAGTCATGTACTATTTTCCCTTTACTTTTTCCTAAAATCTCTTCCAAAATCTCAAGGTTTGCTTCCTTGATTCTTTTAACAGATTTCAATTTAGACAAGAGCATTTCAATCGTCTTCTCGCCAACGCCGGGAATTTCTTCCAATTCAGATTTTATGGTTGAATTGGTTCTTCTTGTTCTATGGTGCTTTACTCCGAAGCGGTGGGCTTCGTCACGTACTCTTTGTAAAACTTTCAACGTTTCAGATTTTTTATCGAGATACAAAGGGATAGGATCTTCTGGGAAGAAAATTTCTTCTAATCTTTTGGCAATACCAACGATGGTTATTTTTCCGTAGAGTCCAAGTAATTTTAAACTTTTTATAGCAGATGATAATTGTCCTTTTCCACCATCAATCAGGATCAGCTGTGGCAGGCTTTCACCTTCGTCGAGCATTCTTTTATAGCGGCGGAAAATCACTTCTTCCATCGTTTTAAAATCATCAGGGCCAACGACGGTTTTGGGGTGGAAAATTCTATAATCTGCTTTGCTGGGTTTTCCATCTTTAAAAACAACACATGCCGATACAGGATTGGTTCCCTGAATATTCGAGTTATCAAAGCCTTCAATATGACGAGGTTCAACAGGCATTCTCAGGAGTTTCTGCATTTCTGCCATGATTCTGTTTGAATGTCTTTCGGGATCTACAATTTGTACCTGTTTTAGCTTTTCGATTCTGTATTCCTTTGCGTTTTTTTCCGAAAGTTCCACGATACGTTTTTTATCGCCCATTTTAGGAACAATTAATTTAACATTAGGAATTTCCACTGTCAAATGAAACGGAATAAGCACTTCTTTTGAATCAGATTCAAATTTCTGACGGATTTCAATTAAAGCTTCTTCCAGAATATCTTCATCACTTTCTTCAATGATTTTTTTGATCTCAGTGGTGAAACTTTGGATAATATTTCCGTTTCTTATTTTAAAATAGTTCACATAAGCCGCTGTCTCATCACTCGTCATTCCAAAAACATCTACATCATCAATATTCGGATTCACCACGGTATGTTTCACCTGGTAATCTTCCAGCATATCGATGCGTTCTTTGATGGTCTGCGCATTTTCAAACTGCAGATTCTCAGCATATCTCATCATTTGATTGATTAAATATTTTTTTGCAGTCTGGAAATCTCCTTTAATAATTCCTCGTATCGCATCGATTTTTTCATCATACTCTTCTTTGCTTTCCAAACCTTCACATGGTCCTTCGCAGTTTTTAATATGAAATTCCAGACAGACTTTATATTTTCCGTCATCGATTTTGGTGGGAGCTAAATTAAGATTACAGGTTCTAAGCTTATAAATATGTTTAATCGTATCTAAAAGAATCTTTGCCGGGCGTACTTTCGCATATGGTCCATAATATTCTGAACCATCTTTAATCTTTGTTCGCGTCAAAAAAATTCTTGGAAAATCTTCATTTTTAATACAAATCCAGGGATAAGTTTTGTCATCTTTCAACATTACATTGTAAAAAGGCTGATGCTCCTTTATTAAATTATTTTCTAACAAAAGTGCGTCATATTCACTGTTGACGATGGTGGTTTCAAGTCGATGGATTTTACCGACCATGATTTTTATTCTGGAACCTAAAAGATTTTTATTAAAATAGGAGAGGACTCTTTTCTTTAAATGTTTAGCCTTTCCTACATACAGTAAATTGTCGTTTTTATCGTAATAACGATACACGCCGGGTTCTGATGGTAAAGTTTTAAGCTGTAATTCTAAGGAAGGATTCATAAAGCAAAATTACGGAATCCTGATGTTATTTAAAAGCATAAAAAAAGCTGCAGAAAATTCTACAGCTTCAGATTTATATTAAATAATTTTATCCGTTCGTCATCTCTGTGTATTCATTTACCAGAAAGCTGAAAAATCCCCATTCTACAGATTTTTTAGGGTATTTTTTCATGAACTCAGCATTGTCACCAAAAAGAAAATCGTAGTTGTCTTCAAAATCATCTTTATGAAGCCAAAGAACCTTCTCGCCTTTTTTTACATAAAACGATTTTGCAAGTCCGCCACCTAATTGCATCCCAAATCCTACAGTCATGCCCGAAGTTTCCTTTGCTCTCGGATCGTGGTAAACGGCAATAACTTCGCTAAATTCAGGATTTATAAGTTGCATTAAAAACTCTTTATCATCTTTTTTGTTTTTCAACGAAACGGTTTGATTTACAAATTGAATCTGACCATCAGTCGTATTTTTACTCAGTTTTTTAGTGCTTAAGCTTCTTACGTTAGTCATGTGTTTTCCAACTTTCAAAATTTTCGCCAATTTCGTAGGGTAGATGTACATTTCGTTCACATTGTCTGCGTTGAAAACCATTTGCTTTTTCGTAGCACTGTCTTTTATAGAAATTTCGTAAATCTGACCTTTTTTGGTTTCAATATTGTCGCAATAACCTTTATTTACAGTTCCGTCTTTTGAAATGATGGTTGAGATTTTCTTTGTTGACGGACCGGGAAATCCTTCGTTAAAAAGATATTGTTCCATCTTTTTGATTTGATCTTTCGTGTATTTTACTTTTTCCTGCGCAAATGAAAATGCACTTGTCAGTGAAAGCACCATTAATAAAGCTTTGAATTTCATATAGATTAGTTTTTAAATAGGCGATAAAAGTAGTGAAATAATTATCACTTTTTTTAATATTTTATCCTTTAAATATGATTTTTTCAGTGTGCTTCAAAATGTGTATTTTTAAGCAAATTTTTTGAAATGATATACGGAGTAGATGTTTTGAGTTTCCATGATGTTTTGGAAATCTGTAAAACGCCCAATAAAGCTAAATTAAATACAACTGCTAAGGAGCAGATCCTAAAATCTCAGGATAATGTAAAGAAAATCGTAGAGTCAGATCGTTGTGTTTATGGTATCAATACAGGGTTTGGACCGCTTTGTGATGTTAAAATTTCTGCTGACGAAACAGCACAGCTTCAATATAATTTAATAATTTCTCACGCTGTTGGTGTTGGGAAACCTATTGATAAAGAATTTTCGAAAATCATGATGATTGCAAAAATTCATGCATTGTCAAAAGGTTTTTCGGGAGTTTCTCTGGAAGTGATCGAAAGATTTATTCTGATGCTTGAAAAAGACATCATTCCGGTAGTTCCGGAGCAGGGTTCTGTGGGAGCTTCAGGAGATTTAGCACCTTTATCACACTTGGTTTTACCACTTTTAGGTTTAGGACAAGTTTGGGTTGGAAATGAAATTTTTGAAACTGCTGAAATTCTGGAAAAAAATGGTCTTGAGCCTTTGGTTTTAGGGCCAAAAGAAGGTTTGGGATTGATTAATGGAACTCAGTTTATTTTGGCGCATGCCATCAAAGGTTTAGAGAAATTTGAATACCTTTTAGACTTGGCAGATATGACGGCTGCAATGAGTTTGGAAGCGTATAGAGGTTCGGCAAGTCCTTTCAAAAAAGAACTTCACGACATCAGACCTTTTGAAGGAAGCAAGAAAGTGGCTGCAAGAATGTTGAAATTTTTAAAGAATTCTGACAACTTAAAAGCTCACGAATATTGCGACAGAGTACAGGATCCGTATTCTATGAGATGTGTTCCACAGGTTCACGGTGCCAGCAGAAATGCTTTTGAACATCTGAAATTACTTACTGAAATAGAATTAAACTCTGTAACCGATAATCCAATCGTTTTAAGTGCTGAAGAATCAATTTCAGGTGGTAATTTCCACGGACAATTGTTGGCGATGCCTTTAGATTATGCAACTTTGGCGGCGGCTGAATTGGGAAATATTTCAGATAGAAGAAGTTATTTATTATTGGAAGGAAAATACGGTCTACCAAGATTATTAACGGAAAGTTCAGGTTTAAATTCAGGATTTATGATTCCGCAATATACTTCTGCAGCGTTAGTAACAGAAAATAAAACACTTTGTTTCCCTGCATCGGCAGATTCTATTCCTACGAGTTTAGGTCAGGAAGATCATGTTTCTATGGGAAGTATCTCGGGAAGGAAATTTAATCAGGTTTTAGGAAATTTAGTCAATATTTTGGCGGTTGAGCTGATGTTTGCAGCGCAAGGTTTAGAATTCAGAAGACCTGCGAAATGTTCAAAAATCATTGAAGAAAACTTCGCAATTCTTCGTACGAAAGTTGAAAAGCTGGAAGAAGATAGATTGATTGGAAAAGATATGTTGGCGATTGCTGAATTGATTAATAACAGACAATTTGTAGTGAATTTTTAATTCTTTCAGTTTATAAATAAATCAAAGCTTCCACATCGGAAGCTTTTTTACTTTGAAGTAATGAATAAACCTTGTTTTTCAAAAATGAGTGAAACGCCTTGGTTATCTTAAAAGAATTAATATTTAAAATAATCTTAGTTTGCCTTTGCGTTAATGTTAAGCTGAAAATTCTATGCGCTCAATATTAAATTTCAGCCATCAAGTATCTGTAATTCAATAGAAAATACTAATTTGGTAAACCAAACAAAAATTTTACTATGAAAAAATGTGTATTATTCTTACTCACGGCATTCGCTTTGAGTTCATGCAGCAATGATGATCTTCAGACATCGGCTATTGAGAGCGAAATTGTACAAACAGATCCGCTCACTACGAGGCAAATCAATGATAAAATCAACGAAACGACCAAAACCAAAAGAAGATTTTCCTGGAACGAATCTTCATCACATTTTCTCTGGAGCGGAATTGTTCAGGGGAACAAAGTCGCATCCATCGGTTTCGGAGATTCTAAAGATGATTTTGACCGAAGTAAATCTTCCAATTCTGAAGCTTTACAGAACGAAATTCTTGAGGTAATTTCACAGTACGAAGGCAAAAAAGACCGATTTCTTATGGCTTCCGATGAATATTTAAATCAAATTGATGTTTATATCGAGAAGCAGGAAACAGTTATTGCGCTGCGTAAATTAAAATCAATCCGTTATTTTGAACCTGCAGATTACCGATATTTTGAAAATGAAAACAAAGTAAGCGGTGTTGCCAAATCAAGTGGAAGTTCATCCGGTTGCGGATTAGAATCAACAGCTTTAAGTTCAGCAGACTATACAACAGTTACACCCAATGCAAAAGCGCCGTGGTCATTCGCAAAACACAACATTACCAGCGCGTGGAATTACAGCACAGGAGCAGGAATTACGATTGGATTAATCGATTCAGGAGTTTCTTTTAACCAAGGTTTGCTGAGTGGCAGTTTTAATAATGGTTCATCTTCCGGGCGAACCATTAGCAAAAACGGTGTCTATGTAGATTCTGTCTGGCCTTGGAGTTCTGGTTACGACGGTGCAGATGATAAATGTGGTCACGGAACAAGCATGGCTTCTGCGATGGCAGCTCCAAGAAATAATCTCGGACAGCCGGTTGGTGTGGCATATAATGCTAATTTAATTTCATATCGTGCAGCTTCCAATGTCGTGTTGGATGGCTATCACGAACAAGAAGGTGTGAAAACGGCTTTTACCGCTTTAGGAAATAATACTTCTGTGAAAATCATCTCCATGTCAATGGGACATATTTTTTCTGTCGGAAAGATAGAAGACGGTGTAAAATACGCATATTCTAAAGGGAAATTAATTTTCTGTGCTGGTGGAACATCTACAAGTTTTACGACTTTCGTTGGCGTTATTTTTCCGGCTTGGATGCCAGAAACACAAGCAATCACTGGTGTAAAAGAAAATACATCCAACCAAAAATGCGATGTCTGCCATTCGGGAGCGGAAATCGATTTTACCTACCAGATGGAGCGAGCTTCAGGAAATAATATTCCGGTGTTGAGTTATTATAATGCTCAAACCGATTATGTGGGAGGTTCTTCGGTTGCAACGGCTTCTACAGCAGGAATAGCGGCTTTGGTCTGGTCAAAAAATCCTTTATGGACGAGAGATCAGGTTTTAAATAAAATGAGACAGTCTTCGACCTATTACCCTACAAAAAATGCAGATTACGGATACGGAAATATCAATGTTCTGCAGGCTGTACAGTAAATAATTACATTAAATTTTGATGCTTCCGTACGACAATTAAAATGATTCTTAGTTGTCGTACGGAAGCATTTTGGTTTTTAATAATTTATTTAATGTCCGAAATTTTATAATTTTAATCTTTCATAAATTAAAAAATGCTTTGTAATCTTTGCTGAGTGAAACGCCTTTGCGGACGACAAATATGTAATATATTATGAATAAAAACTTTGCGCACCTTTGCGTTTAAAATTAGGCATTATAGTAAACTACGGATAATCAAAAATTTCTTAATTTGCTTCAAAAATAAAAAATGACATTCAAGAGAGTTGATTCCACAGATAAAGATTTTCAAAATCTGGTACAGTTTTTAGATGCAGATTTGGCAATACGTGATGGTGACGAACATGCTTTCTACCATCAGTTTAATAAAATTGATATGCTGAAACACTGCATTGTTGCTTATTTGGAAGATGAAGCTGTCGCTTGTGGAGCTATTAAACCTTTTAATGAAGAAAGTGTGGAAGTGAAAAGAATGTACACCAACCCTCAAAAGAGAAAAATGGGTTTGGCGTCTGAAACTTTACATCAACTGGAGATTTGGGCAAAAGAACTTGGGTACAAAAAATGTGTTTTAGAAACCGGAATTAAACAACCAGAAGCAATTGCCTTGTATGAAAAATGCGGATATTATAGAATTCCAAATTACGGGCAGTATATTGGTGTAGAAAATAGTGTTTGTTTTGAGAAAGAATTAAATCAATCTCCTAATTTATAATCCAACGGCAATAATTTTTCAATCTTATCTTTTGCAAATTCTCCCTGATTCGTCAGCATTCCGGGATTTGAAGTATTTCCATCACGATAAACTTCAAAAGTATCGCCTTCAGGATGTAGAAAAGAGGTCTGAATAATTGGAATTGTTGCTTTCACAAACTGCCCTTTTTTCAGTTCATAAAAATATCGTTTAAAATTAATCTGCATCATAAAGTCATAATCCAAAAACAATTTGTCGCCTGTCTTTTTAGTATAATCTGACTCTGGAATCTGAGTTTTTGTGATGGCAATTTTATAAGGACTTTCACTTTGTTTTCGGCTATTAATATCATAAATCTCCTCACGAATATTGATGTACTTACTTTTGTCTAATGATTTTTTATAATCTTTCAGTCTCTGCAACTCTTCTTCCGTTGGATATTTTGAGTTTGGAAACTTAGTAATCTGATTGACAATGAAACCTTCATCTGCAACTTTGTTCTCATAGACACTTCTGAAAAAATGAGTCTGACTGCCGTCATAAGCATTCATTCTATTCAACTTTACCTTATCGTTGCTTTTCGTTTCTCTGAAAAAACTGGTTCCTGTAAACCGGGTAGTGTTTTCATTAAAATTGGCAGAAAATTCCACTAAATTATAATCAATCGTGTATCCTAAATTTTTGTTTTCGATAATTAAAGTCTGCGGAGCTTTTACTTTTAGAATTTTATTTTCTTTATCATAAGAGAATTTCAGTGAACGTTGATTCTTGATTCTTACATTCTGCTTGTCATAACCAATGAAAGAATCAAGAAAGAACTGAATGTAATTTTTGTAAGCTGTTTCTGTATAAGGGACAATCCGTACTTCCTCAATTTCTTTAGCTTTAATTAAAACCACTTTTAAGGTCTTGTTTAAAACTTCAGAAGTATTGATGGTAAATGTTTCGTAATCGTCCTTCTGAAAAACCAAACTGTTGTTATTCGAAGAAGGCAATTGAAGCGTAAAACTTCCGTCTGCTTCAGAAATTGTTCCCGTCTTTGTTCCGTTCAAATAAATATTGACGTTTGAAATAGGTTTCTCAATATCATTCACCACTTTTCCTTTAATCGTCTGAGCAATTGAAAGGTAAAACGGCAGAATAATCAATAAAAGGAATACTGTTTTTTTCATGGTAAACAATATTACTAAATTTATAGTGATAAAAAAAGAGGGTGAAATAAATTCTACTTGTTCTAAAATTCTAATAATTGGAAACTTTGTTAGCTTTTATGAGTGAAACGGCTTTGTGTATCTTAAAAACAGTTAGTTCTAAAAAAATCTTTGTGCCCTTTGCGTTAAAATTAAGTATTAAGATGAGCAAGGATCATCAAAATAAATTTAACCTATCCAATCCTTACACTCGTCATGCTCAAAGACCCTGCAATCAAATCATCATTAAATAAAACCAAATCCTCAGCTTGATTTTTTAAACCTAAAGAATAAATCAGCGGAAGATAATGATCAGGCGTCGGAATCGCATACTGCAAAGAAAGTCCCTGCTTTTGATAATCAATAAGATTCTGAAAATCTCCGTCCAAAAGCCAATTGTTGGTTTTTTCTCTTGCTTCAATAGCCCAATCCCAACCGGCGCCAACGGTGTTGATGTTTTTCCAGTCGATCATTCTGAGGTTATGAACGATATTTCCGCTTCCGATAATAAGAATTCCCTTTTCTCTCAGTTTTTCTAATTTTTTAGCCAAATCAAAATGATACTGCGGCGGTTTTTTATAATCAATACTCATCTGAATAACAGGGATATCAGCATTCGGATACATGTGTCTAATCACTGACCATGTGCCATGATCTAAACCCCAGTTGTGATCTTCTTCCACGAAAACGGGAGCTAAAAGTTCAGCCGTTTCTTTTGCCAGTTCGGGATTTCCGGGAGCTGGATATTCTACATCAAACAAAGCCTGCGGAAACCCACCAAAATCATGAATCGTTTTGGGCATATCCATCGCTGTGACTTTTGTTCCATGTGTAAACCAATGTGCAGAAATACACAGAATTGCATTCGGTTTCGGAATTTCTTTCGCCACATTTCTAAATCCCTGCACGAATTGATTTTCTTCAATCGCATTCATAGGCGAGCCGTGGCCAAGAAAGAGGACGGGCATTTTCTGAGTAGTTTTAAACTGATCGCTGATATTTTGTAAGTCGTTAAGTTGCATGATATGTATATTTTAAAATAAAAAGATTCGGTGATTATAGCAAACCACCGAATCTCAAAAACTATATTTAATTTACTATGCTTGCTTTACAAACTGCAGTTCACCTGCCACTTTCACATCTTCACCTACCATTACGCCTCCTGCTTCAAGAGCTGCATTCCAGTTCAATCCGAATTCTTTTCTGTTGATTTTTCCTTCAAAAGAAAAACCTACTTTTGTATTTCCCCAAGGGTCTACATTGATTCCTCCGAACTCAACATCTAACGTAATTGGCTTTGTAATCCCGTTTACGGTAAGATTTCCTGTTACAGAATTATTTAAAGCATCAGATTCGAAAGTAATCGTAGGATTAGCTTCTACGTTGAAGAATTCTGCAGATTTCAAGTGGTTATCTCTGTCTGTGTTGTGTGTAGAGATAGAATCTGTCTGAATGGTAGCGGTAGTTTTTGCGTTAGCAAAAGTATCGTCTTCAGCATCGATTTCTGCAGTGAAGTTGGTGAAGTTACCTTTGATGTTTGAAATCATCATGTGTTTTACTTTAAAAGTAATTTCACTGTGCGCTGGGTCTAAATTCCATTTTGTAGCCATTGTATTTATTTTTTGTTGTTATTTATAATGCAAATCTACACCAAGAACAATCTCCGATTCATTGATTTAGGATAAGAAATGAGATTTACTATAAATTTAACAAGAATTTTAGATTAGGTCATTACTTATTGCTAATTACTATTATTTGGGGGAGCTTCATCCCGCTATCCACTCATACTCCTCGCGCTAATGCTTTTTCCCAACGCTTGCTGTGGGGTAACCGTTGCTATCGGGGCTAGGGAAGTGGTTTGTAAATTTAAATGATGTCTGAAAAATTAACGATTGGACATTCATCTTAGAATGCACATTTGAAATCCACCCCTTCAAAAATTCTGAAAGAATTTTCGCCACCCCTTCAGTAGATTGAAATTTTCTTAGTACAAATATTTGACTTTATGAAAATGTTTTTAGATTTTAGAGTTCTTATTTAGTACTTTTTCTATTGCATCATCAATGTTTCCAAGTGGATTGATAGGCGAATTAATCCATTCAGGGTTATTAAAACCGTTAGCAGACATCCAATTTCTCATCAATTTCAATTTGTCAATCTGTGAGGTATTACTTTTATTGATAAAGAGACTAAAATAGGCAATATCGAGTCTCACATCAACATTCTCAATAATGCAGAACATATCTAGTAGAAAATTCCCTCCGTAGGAAATCATATTTCTATTTAAATTTCGGGTAAAAGTACTGTCAAATCCATAGCCAATTGACTCTAACACAATGTTTCTTTGATCTTCTGTCCAATGTAAAATATCAGTTTTTAATTCTTCCCAATCATTTTCGGTGAAATTATTTAAAATATTCTGTATCTGTTCACTTCCACCACCCAAAGACCAATAATCACTGTCAGTATATTCTTCTTTTAAAATTAGATTGTGAATGGATAAAATTTTAAAATTCTTACTTTTGGTTTTAGAATGTATTTTATAATTTTTCTGCCATTTCTTTACTTCGGGATGTCTAAAACCTTCAGGAAGCTGACCATAGATTTTCATTGCGATTATTCTTTTATCATTATCATATGCTGTTATGAACTTTCCGTCAAGTCCGTAGGCAAGGCAGTCTGTAAGAATATTCTGTTCGGTTACACCCCAATGAATAACATCATGGTAAATTTTTGAAAATTCAGAATAATTCATTTTAATAAGATAATTGTGTAAGGTAAATCCTCCTTCATTTTCCCAAAAATGAAGATCTCTGTTTCTATTATTGACAATATATTTGTAGATAATTTTATTCATCAAGTTTATCTTAAGTTTTTATTTGAATTTCACAAACTAATTTACCTAAGAATTTTCTGAAAACATTCTTAAAAATAAGTAATGTTTTAATTTAACATTTTTTAACGGTTGAGTTTTATTTCTTACTTTTGACAGATTCAATTTTATACAATGCAATTACATAAATTTTCTTTATTGATGGTTGTTTTGGGCGGAACTGCTTTTGCGCAGACCCAAAAGTTCACCATGGCAGAAGCAGTCAATGGTATGCGAAGCAATCTGGCGGTAAAAAATATTTCTCAGTTTTCATGGTCTGCTGATAATAAGTCATACATTCAGGCAGTGAAAGGCGGATATCTTTTGACAGATCTGAAGACCAGCAAACAGGATACTTTGATTTCTTTATATCAATTAAATAAAAGTTTCGCAGACAAAAAGCTGAAAGGTCTTCCACCGGTAAAGTTCACGAGTAATTCAAACGCTTATTTCTCAACCAACAATCAGATGTATTGGGTAGAAAAATCAGGAAATGAGTGGAAAGTGAAACGCTCTGCAGCATTGGGAGATAATCCGGCGAATGTGAAAACTCTTGCTGATAATCAGACTTTGGTGTATACAAAAGGAAATAATTTATTCATCAACAAAAACGGAAAAGAAGTTGCGGTAACGAATGATACCAACGAAAATATTCTCAATGGAGCTTCCAACGTTCACAGAAACGAATTCGGAATCGACAGCGGAATTTTCCCTTCTCCCAATTCAGAAAACATTGCGTTTTACAGAATGGATCAGACGATGGTTGCAGATTATCCCATCATCGACTGGTCTGTAACTCCTGCAGTGAATACCAATATTAAATATCCAATGGCAGGAAAAACTTCTCACGAAGTCACGCTTGGAGTATATAATATTAAAAATGGATCAACGACTTTCTTAAAAATTGAAGGTGAAAAAGATCAGTATTTAACAGCAATTACCTGGAGTCCCGATTCTAAATTTATCTTTGTCGGAGTTCTCAACAGAGGCCAGAATCATTTAAAAATGAATCAGTATGACGCTGTGACAGGAAATTTAGTGAAAACTTTATTTGAAGAAACCGACAGCAAATATGTTGAGCCTCAACATCCGTTGTTGTTCTTTCCAAATTCAAATACAGATTTTATCTGGCAAAGTCAAAGAACGGGTTACAATCACTTATTCCATTACAGTTTAGAAAAAGGTTTGATTGCTCAAATGACAAAGGGAGATTGGCTGGTTACCGATATTTTAGGATTTAATGAGAAGAAAAAAGAAATTTATTACGTTTCTACTCAGGAAAGTCCTACAGAAAGGCATTTATATAGAATCAATTGGGCAACATTCAAAACGCAGAAATTAGACAATGCAGAAGGAATGCACATAGCAGTTCTCAGCAGTGATGGAAATCATTTGTTTGATTCTTACAGCAATACCAATACGCCGAGAGTTGCCAATATCATCAATACGACAACATTAAAATCAACGAATCTTCTGACCTCAGAAAATCCGCTGAAAAATTATCAGCGTCCTGAAATTAAAAATATCAATCTAAAAGCTGATGACGGAACTTTACTGTACGGAAAAATCATTCTTCCGACCAATTTTGATCCGAATAAAAAATACCCTGTTATCGTTTATCTGTACAATGGTCCACATTTGCAGTTGATCACCAACAGTTTTCCGGCTTCAGGAAATCTTTGGTACGAATACATGGCACAAAACGGATACATCATTTTCACAATGGATGGGAGAGGTTCTTCAAACCGTGGGATGAAATTTGAGCAGGCAGTATTCAGAAATTTAGGAACGACCGAAATGAACGATCAGTTGCAGGGTGTAAAATATCTAAAATCACTTCCGTATGTAGATTCTGAGAGATTGGGAATCCATGGGTGGAGCTTTGGTGGTTTTATGACGACAAGCTTTATGCTTCGTCAGCCGGATGTTTTCAAAGTGGGGGTTGCGGGTGGACCTGTAATCGACTGGAGCATGTACGAAATCATGTACGGGGAAAGATATATGGATTCTCCACAGGAAAACCCACAAGGTTATGCAACATCAAATCTTTTGGATAAAGTTCAGAATTTAAAAGGAAAACTGTTGATGATTCACGGTGCGCAAGACGATGTAGTGGTTTGGCAGCATTCTATGAAATTCATCAAGTCTGCAGTTGACAACGGAGTTCAGTTAGATTATTTCGTTTATCCAGGACATCCACACAACGTGATCGGAAAAGACAGAGTGCACCTGATGCAGAAAGTGACTGATTATTTTGATCAGAATCTGAAGAAATAAATTTAAATCCAGTCTATTTTTAGATTGGATTTTTTTATTCTAAACTTAAACACAAATAGATACTAATTTTTTCACGAACTATACTAGTATTAAATTGTGAAATTTGTGAAAAGCATTTGTGACATTAATGTTTGAATGTACGTTCTTACCAAACATCAACGTTTTTAATCATTCATTACCCTAATTTTGTCCTATAAATATCAACAATATGGAATTAGGAATAGGAATGTTTGGCGACTTAGGTTTCGACCAAAATACCGGAAAATATAAAGATGCAGGAATTAAGATCCGTGAAATTATCGACCAGGTAAAACTCATGGATGAAGTTGGAATTGATGTCTTCGCAATGGGAGAACATCACCGTCCAGATTATGCAGTTTCCTCACCTGAAATGGTTTTGGCAGCGGCGGCAAGTGTTACCAAAAACATTAAACTGGCAAGTGGAGTAACAGTTTTGAGTTCGTCCGAACCGGTAAAAGTATATGAAGATTTTTCAACTTTAGATCTGATCTCAGATGGTAGAGCAGAAATTTATGTCGGTCGTGGAAGTTTTATAGAATCATTTCCTTTGTACGGTTATTCCTTGAACGATTACGAAGAATTGTTTGACGAAAAATTAGAATTGTTATTAAAAATAAATTCGGAAGAAAACGTTTCATGGTCAGGGAAACTTCGTGCACCGATGCAGAATCAAACCGTGTATCCAAGAGCGAAAAATAAAGGTAAGCTTCCAATTTGGAGAGCTGTTGGCGGAACTCCACAGTCGGTTTTAAGTGCGGCACAATTGGGAATGCCTTTAGTAGTTGCAATTATTGGAGGAATGCCAATTCAGTTCAAAAACTTAATTGAATTTTACAAACAGGAATACCTCAACGCAGGTCATCCAGAATCTGAAATGCAGATCGCAATTCACTCGCATACTTTTGTAAGTGACGATCAAAATGTTGTAGATGGATATTTCCATAATTATAAATCTCAAATGGACAGAATCGGGAAATCCAGAGGTTGGGCGCCTTACACGAAGATGCAATATGAAGGCGGCAGAGCAAAAGAAGGTGCTTTATTTATTGGGAATACAGATCATGTTGCTGATAAAATAAACTACATGAAAGAAATTTTCGGGATTACGAGATTTATCGGTCACATGGATGTCGGAGATCCTGCTCACGATATCATGATGAAATCTATTGAATTGTTTGGCGAAAAAGTTGCCCCAAAAGTAAGATAACCTGAGTTCGGTTTAAGCAAAATTTAAAAACAATTGACCATCATTTACTTTTTTTAAGTTTAATGATGGTTTTTTGGGGAAGAAACAATAAGCAGTTAAGCTCCCCAAAATATTCATCATAAAATTACTAACACTTCTGTGGCGAGTATGTTCCACTTGACAATGGTTCTTTAATTCATCATTGATCGTTTCAATGATGGCTCTTTTTCGGAGCAAAATTTTGTCTTCCATTTTCATAATATGATTCTTCATATTCTTACGAAGTTTAGTAAAAAGCTGGATTCCATCAGCAAAAAGCATTTCCCAAAGAGCCTTGGAAAGATATCCTTTATCGGCAAATAGTTTTCCAAAAAGCTGCTGCGTCATTTTTTTGATATGCTTTGGGTTTCTGTCATCAATATTTCCTTTCGTTATATAAAAGGATAAAAGTTCTCCCTTTTCATTACAAACCAAATGCAGTTTAAACCCATAAAACCAACCCATCGAAGATTTTCCTCGCTCTGCCAAACCTTTGAAAACTTTGTGATTGTGAATCCTTTGGTTTCTGCAAACTTTCAAAGTTGTGCTGTCCATAAAGCTGATTCCAGTACATTTACCCAGACATTTTTCTTTCAAAAATAAGGCAAAAACCACAAAGCTTCTTTGCTGAAGTTCTATAAATCTATTGTAGGAAAGGGCTTTGGGAAACAAATTATTCCAATAACCACAAACTATTTCCTGATAATAATGCTTAAATGTTTTGTGTGCACCCAGATGAAAACCAATCATAATCGTAATAATTTCAGAATCCGACATCATAGATCTTCTGTTTCTTCTCTTCTTTTGGTCGCCGAGCGCCTGAAATTTCATGTGTTTGATTTGGAAATCAAATTCTTTACAGAAATCATCAACTTGTACAAAAATATTTGTAATTTGGTCTTTCAAAATCATAAGCAATAGTTCGTTTAAATATTTGAATGTTAGATACTTGAATATACGAATTATTGCTTTTTATTGCAAATTTATTTTGTATTCTTATCCCGAACTCAGGTTAAGATAATAACACAAGCTACTAAAGCTAACCCTTTCAGCATTTCAAACGCCGAAAGGGTTTTTTGTTACACAATCTCAATCAAGCTTCCCCTTTCCTCATCTTTCGTAATATGTAGTGAAACCGGAATTTTCTCTTTCAGCTCTTCGACATGAGAAATAATTCCCACAATTCGGTTTTCTTTCTGAAGATTCATCAGTGTTTCAAAGACGATATTCACCGATTCCAAATCTTGCGTTCCAAAACCTTCGTCGATGAAAAAGAAATTTTTCTCCGATTGCGAATTCGTCTGCACACTTTCGGCCAAAGCCAGTGCAAGGCTCAATGAAACCTGAAAAGCTTGTCCGCCGGAAAGCGTTTTTACACTTCGGCTTCGGCCTTCATTCAGATAATCAACGATTTCAAAATCATTGCTTTCGTTCAACTGTAAACTTAGTTGATTTCTTGTCATTCGATGAAAACGAACATTGGCGTGGTCACATAACTGACGAAGATAAATGGAAGAAACGTACTGCACAAAACCTGCTCCTTTAAAGAGATTGGTCATTATTTTCAGATTTTCTGAGCGTTTTTGAAGTTGTGCTAAATCTTTTAAAAGACTTTCTTTTTTCTTGAATTCTTTTTCCAGTCTTTCGATTTCTGTCGTAATTTTTACTACAGAATCATTTGCATTTTTTAAATCAATTTCAAAAGCTTTAAACTGATTTTCAGTTTCTGCAAACTGTTCTTCATCAAATGAAAAATCTTTGAGCTTGATTTCCAGATTAATAATGTCATTTTTTACAATTTCAAACTGAATTTTGAATTGCTGAATGATATTTCTCGTGTCCGGAACATTAATTTCCTGCAGTAGAATATTTTTAACAGCATTTTCGTCATTGAAATTATTATCAACTAAGGATTTCGTTAAAATATTTTCATTTTCTAAACTCTCTTTTTCTAATTCTGTAACTCTCTTTTCTAATTGATCGACAATTGTTTTTTGCTCGGCTAATTTTGGCGAAATTTCTTTTTCTTCTTTAATTAATTGCTGATAATTCTGTTCTGTTTCGAGATTAGATTGCGAAAGTTTAATGTAAATTTCTTCAACATCAGCAATTGTTTTTTCTCTATAATCAATCCATTGCAAAACTTTTAAATTAGCTTCATTTGTTTTGATTTGCTCTTCTTTTTTTGCCTCATCAAGCCTGAATTTTTCTAAAGCCTTATTATAATTATCAAGATTTTCTCTTTCCTTATCCAGATTTTTTTGTTCAAAACCTATTTTTTGATTGAGTTCATCGATTTGTTTTTCTATTGAGAAAGATTGCTGACGTTTTTCTTCAAAATCATTTTGATTTTCAGCATTAAATTCTGTCCAGATAAAGCTTTTTAAATGTTCTTCAATGTTGATTTGAATTTGCTTTACAATCTCTTCTTCAGATTTCAATTGTTCCTCAAAAATCTTTTTTCTGTCAAGTATTTTTTCGATTTCTAAAGATTGTTTTTGAATTTGATCTTTTTGAGTTTCAATCTGTTCAATTTTTTTCTGAATTTCGTTTAATTCTGAATTTACATCGTCAAATTCTACAATATTTGGATGCTCCAAAGCACCACAAAGCGGACAAGATTCTCCGTCGTGGAGTTCACTGGCAAAATGTGCTAATTTTTGTTGAACTTCAAGATGATTTCGCTTTTCAGAAAGTGTTTTCTTCTGGTTTTCTAAAGTTTCAATCTGAGCTTTAAAATCATTTTTAAAGGTTTCAAGATTGATTTCAAAAGGTTTTAATTCCTCTGAAATTCTTTCAGTTTCAAGTTTTTTTGCATTGATTTTTTCTACCTGACTTTTTAAAGATTCTTCTAATTTTTTCTTTTCTGAAAACCAATTTCCTACATTTAAAAGTAAATTAGAATCTAATTTTTTAGGCTTTAAGAAATCAATTTGTTTAGAAAGTTCCTGAGCTTTTTGCTGAATTAATTTTTGATTTTCTTCAACTTCTTTTACTTTTTCTGAGCCCTTTTTTGTTCGTTCTTTTAGAGTTTCAATTTCGTCTGAAAATGTCAGCATTTGCAGCATCAGACTCAAATCATTCTCCTGAATTTTTGATTGATGTAAAGCTTCATATTTTGGCTGAATTGCCAAAAGTTTATTTTTAATGTTTTCAAATTTTCCTTCAGTTTCCTGTAAATTTTTAAACTGATGTTCTTTATTTTTCAACTGCTCCGAAATTTCTTTCTGAAGCTTATTTTTTTCAGTTATAATCGGTGTGAAGATTCTGAAAACTTTATCAAAAAGTTCAGTTTTGGTTTCTAATTCATCAATGTTTGTCTTTTGAATGCTAAGTTTTTCAAAATCTGTTTTTTTCTGTTTCAGCGATTCAAAATCTGTTTTTAAATTTTTAAGCTGCTGGTATTTTTGTTCAATATTTTTAAACTGAATTTTTACCTCTTCAAATTTCTGCTGTTCAGTTTTTAAATTTTCTTTTTGAACCAAAATTTGTTCTTCATTCACTTCCTCAAAACCTTTCAGCTGACCTTCCAACTGATCGAGCTCTGATCTGTTTTTAGCATTTAAAGCTGAAACATTATTCTGTAAATCAAAACGCTGCAGGCTGAAGATTTCCTTCATCATATTCGTGCGGTCAGCTGCGCCAAGCTCTAAAAATTCTTTAAACTGACCTTGCGGAATGATGATGGTTCGCTTAAAATTCGCATAACTCAATCCAATTATTTTTTCCGCATTAGAATGATCCAGAGGAATCCAGCTTTCATTTTTCCATTCGTAAAAGTTTACCGTGGGCGTTTTTACATCTTCGAAATTTTTAGAATTACGTCGGAATTCTCTTGTCGCACGGAATTTTTTATTCTCATAATTAATAAAATCAAACTCGATATACGATTTGTTTGATTTCAAATTCATCATATTGTAAGCACGTTTGTCTCTTGCGTTGAGACGTTCTGTTTCGCTGTATAATGCAAAAGAAATGGCTTCCAGAATAGAAGATTTTCCGGAACCTACCGAACCGAAAATTCCAAATAAACCAGCTTCTGTAAGATTTTCAAAATTAATTTTCTGGCGTTCCTGATAGGAGTAAAGACCTTCTATGGTAAGTTGAATTGGAATCATACAATTGGTTGTTGATAGTTTTTGGTTTTTAGTTTAAAAAATAAATTTAAAATTTGAACCATTAAGGACATTTAAGAAGTTGAGAATAGTTAAGGCTTTGCAAGCAAAGCGAAGAGTACTATCTTAAGAAATTTATTTCCCTTAAATAAACTTAACTTCTTAAATCCATCTTAATGGTTTATAGTATGGATTATTTCTCAGAGCTAACAATTTCATTAAACAAATTAATTAATTCTTCATTTGCTTCCTGACCGCCATTTTTGGATTTAAAATAATCATTGAATAAAGATTGTATATCCTGATTTAAATTAATGTCACCAAGCTGATTTTCATTAAAATCCTGATTTCTGATTTTCGGGATCAAATGCACAATTCCGGAATGAGATTGATAAATGAGTTTTCTTTCATCGGCTTTTAAAAAAGTTTCGCTTTCTATAGTCAGTTCAACTAAAGTATTTGGATTTTCTTTAAGCCATTTAATCGTATTTTCAATCGAATCAAATGTTTTTCTGACGAGTTGTTTACCGTTTTGTAAAGCGATTTTCTCAAAAGTTACCGGCTTATTAGGTTCGGCTTCAATAATGGAAACGTATTTTGTTTGTCCGGTCTCGCTAAAGCTGTAGCAAAGTGGAGAAGACGAATACACCACAGGTTTTTCTTCCGTTCCAATATTCTGAAAACCATGCAAATGTCCCAAAGCCGTATATTGAATCTGGTGTGGAATAATATCTGAAAAAACAAGGTCTGCATTTCCGATTTTTATGGGTTTTTCACCTTCGGGTTCTTCTAAAATGGGTGCGCCTTTTTTGTTCATATACAAATGAGTCATCAAAAGATTGACTCCGTTTTCGTTACAGAATTTATCGGCAGTTTGCTTCCAGTTTTCTCTCAGAACATTGTTGAGCTCTTCTTCCTTATTTTCTCCGAAATATTCTTTTAAACGAACTTCATTTGCATAAGGTGTATGCAAAATTCTGACAGGGAAATTTTGGTTTTTAAATTCTAATTCGATAAAACCTGCTGCTGAATTTGATATTTTAAAATGTTCCAATTCAAAAGGATTGATAGCAGCTTTTGGATATCCAATTAAAATAATTCCGCATTCACGGGCTAAAGGATCAGGAGCGTCAATCAGACTCGGAGAATCGTGATTGCCTGAAATAGCAATGACAGGACGTTTTCCGTTTAATGATAAACGTTTTAAAGTTTTATAAAAAAGTTCTGTCGCCTCTACACTTGGATTGAAATTATCGAATAAATCTCCTGCAATCAAAACCAAATCGACGTTGTGCTGATCGGCAATCTGAATGATTTCGTCCATCACCAAAATCTGTTCTTCCAATCTTGAAAAACGGTCGAGACGTTTACCTAAATGCCAATCGGCGGTGTGTAAGATTTTCATCTTTAATCTTCGTTTTGTTGATCTTCGGCTGATTTTTCTTTTCTATTTTCGCGCATTTCTTTCAGACGGTTTTTTCTTTTCAGTTCAGCTTCCTGAATTTTACGCTTCTTGTTGGCAATTTTCTTATTGTGAATTTTTTTATTGGCATCTGTATTTCTACTCATCTCAACTTTATTTTTGGTAAATTTTACTTTAAAATTGGTATTGCTAAATTAATCTATTCTGTAGAGAAAACTTTGTTTCAGATGGTATTTCAATATGCATATCTGTAATTTATCATAGTTCTTAATTTAACGCAAGGTCAAACAAGGAATTTTTAAATATTGCCCGTCCTTAAGTTATATAAAGGCGTTAACTCAACAAAGAAATACAAAGTATTTTTAATTATGACAGATTGCGGACAATCGTATATTCCAATATTTAATTCTACAGTTTTTTATTCAAAAGTAATTTTTATTTAGCTATTTCGAGAATGGAATAAAATCTTTGGTCGTTCAAAACAACCTAGTTTGTAAGTTCCGGAGGCGTATTTTGTTTAAAACAGCCTTGTTTGTAACAAAATGCAGTTGCAGTTGGTTTGTTTCAAGTTGTTTGTAACCAAATGCAGAATACTTTTATTTAAAATAACCCTGTTTGTAACAAAATGCAATTGCAGTTGGTTTGTTTCAATCTTGTTTGTGACTTCCGGAGCTTGCATTTTATTTAAAACAACCCTGTTTGTAACCAAATGCAGTTGCAATTAGTTTGTTTCAATGTTGTTTGTAACCAAATGCAGAATACTTTTATTTAAAATAACCCTGTTTGTAACAAAATGCAATTGCAGTTGGTTTGTTTCAATCTTGTTTGTGACTTCCGGAGCTTGCATTTTATTTAAAACAACCCTGTTTGTAACCAAATTCAGTTGCAGTTAGTTTGTTTCAATGTTGTTTGTAACCAAATGCAATTTTATCTCTATTTTTACAAAATGGAACAACAATCTAAAGATCCTTTACACGGAAAACGTCTTGATACCATCCTTGAAGAACTGGTGGAATATTATCAAGGTTTTGAGGAGTTAGGAAAACAAATTAATATCAAATGTTTTACAGATAACCCAAGCATCAATTCTTCTCTGAAGTTTTTACGAAAAACAGATTGGGCGAGGACAAAAGTGGAGAGTTTGTATTTGTATGTTTTGAGGCAGAAGAAAAAACAGGCGAGAAATAAAGAAGAATAGACTTCGGATCGCTTCAGCTTGATATTTATGACATATTAAATAATGGGTTGAAGATGATGATCTTTTGAATCATTTCAAAAACCTTATCTTTGTGCCGTTTAATCGTGAAAAAAAATCACGCAAAAAAAGAAATATGACTATTGATAACAATCATGTGGTAGCTGTAAAGTATATTCTTCACACTATCGAAGAGGATGGAAGCAAAATCCTTGTAGAAGAAACAACTGCAGAAAATCCGCTTACATTTTTATATGGTTTGGGAATGATGATTCCTAAATTTGAACAAAATATCCACGGTTTGAAAGCTGGTGATACTGCTGCTTTTGTGATTCAGCCGGAAGAAGCTTATGGTGAAAAGCAAGAAGATGCGATTGCTCAGTTGCCAATCGATATGTTTGGAGAAGCGGGAATTCCACCAGTGGGAGCTATTTTGCCTTTGTCTGATAACGAAGGAAATAATTTCCAGGCTTTTGTGGTAGAAGTTACACCAGAAGTTGTTATCGCAGATTTAAATCATCCAATGGCGGGGAAAGTTTTAGATTTCCAGGTTGAAATTTTAAATACTCGTCCTGCAACTGAAGAAGAATTGTCTCACGGTCATGCTCACGGCATTGACGGAAACGAAGCTCATTAATCAAAGTATTTGAATAATATAAATGTCCGATTTTTTGATCGGACATTTTTTTTGTTAAATAATTAGTCTAAAAATTCTCCCGAAACATAATACCAACGGTTTTGAATCATTTTGAAGAGCGATAATTCGTGGTGAATTTGGTTTTGTCCGTCTTCATCAGTATAATGTGCTTTGAATTCTACTTTATTCATCGATGGTTTGTCTACGATTTCCAGTTTTGTCCATTCATTGATTTCTCCCCATTCCTGCAAATCTTTTGTATTGTGAAACTGTCTTTTTCCGGGCGAAGTTGTTTCCATTAAATATTTTCCATTCGGAATGGCAAATGCAGAAAATCTTGAACGCATCAATGCTTCGGCAGTTGGAGCAAATTTTTCTCCGGTGTGATAAGGTTTACAGCATTCTTCGTAGGTTTTTCCGGAGCAGCAGGGACAATTCATTTTTTTAAATTTTAAAAGGCAAATTTACACGAATATTTTTTCGCAAATAATATCTCTCCCACAGATTGCACAGATTTCCACGGATGCTTGCGTTATATTTTAATCTGTGCAATCTGTGGGAGATTAAAAAAAACACTACCATTTGAAAACAAAAAGCATCCAAAAAATGAATGCTTTTAAAATTTATTTAATAAAACCTCTGCTTCTCAACAACGGTTTGATATCCGGATCGTGTCCTGTAAAATCTCTGAATGCCTGATTCAAATCAACAGAATTTCCTACAGAAAGAATATATTTTCTGAAACGGTCACCATTTTCTCTTGTCAAGCCACCGTTCTTTGAAATCCATTCCCAAGCGTCATTGTCTAAAGTTTCAGACCACAAATAAGCGTAATATCCTGCCGAATATCCTCCGCCCCAAATGTGTGCAAAATAAGGAGTGTGATATCTTGGAGGAACGGTTGCCAAAGTAAATCCGTGATTATTTAAAGATTGTTTTTCAAAATCTAAAACAGGAAGCAATTGCCCGTCGTTCGTTACAGAATGCCAATCCATATCCAAAGCTGCAGCAGAAACCAATTCAGTCGTCATATAACCTTGATTGAAAGTTGCTGCTTTTTTAATTTTATCAACCAAAGCCTGTGGAATAGGCTGTTTTGTTTCGTAATGTAAAGCGTAGTTTTTCAAAACAACAGGATCTAATGCCCAATGTTCATTAATCTGAGAAGGGAATTCCACAAAATCTCTCGGAACATTAGTTCCTGAAAGTGATGGGTATTTCTGGCTTGCAAACATTCCGTGAATGGAGTGACCAAACTCATGGAAAATTGTTGAAACATCATCAAAACTGATTAATGAAGGTTTACCCGGAGCAGGTTTTTGGTAATTGTAGCAGTTTACTATTACAGGCTTTGTTCCCAATAAATAGGATTGCTCAACATAATTGCTCATCCAAGCTCCACCGCTTTTAGAATCCCTTGTGTAGAAATCAAGATAATAAATAGCGATAGATTTTCCGTCATGATCGAAAACTTCGTAGGTTACAACATCTGGATGGTATACAGGAAGATCGGTTCTCTTTTTGAAAGTTAATCCGTAGAATTTTTCGGCAGCGAAGAAAACTCCTTTTTCCAAAACGGTCGTGATTTCAAAATAAGGTTTGATTTGGTTTTCATCTAAATCAAATTTGGCTTTTCTCACCTGTTCAGCATAAAAATTCCAGTCCCAAGGTTCTACTTTGAAACCTCCTTTCTGCTGATCAATCAAATCCTGAATATCTTTTGCTTCACGTTTTGCTGTTTCTACAGCAGGAGTTGCGACTTGATTCATCAGTTTTACAGCAGCTTCAGGTTTTTTTGCCATCTGATCCTGTAATTTCCATTCTGCGAAACTTTTTTTGCCTAAAATCTGAGCTTTTTTAAGTCTAAGCTTGGCTAATTTTTCAATCGTTTCTCTTGTGTCATTTCCGTCGCTTTTTTCAGCTCTTGTCCAAGAAGCTTTGAATAGTTTTTCTCTTGTTGCTCTGTTTTTCAGGTTTTGCAAAAGAGGTTGCTGTGTTGTATTTTGTAAAGCTAAAAGATATTTTCCGGGTTGTCCTGCAGTTTTTGCATCACTTGCTGCTGCCGAAATTTCGTCAGCGGAAAGTCCGTCTAATTCTTTTGCTTCAGAAAAGAAAACACCACCTTGCTTTCTCGCTTCCAATAATTTATTGGAATATTGAGTGGAAAGAGAAGCCAATTCCTGATTGACCTGCTTTAATTTTTCTTTGTCAGCCGAAGACAGATTGGCTCCTGCGATTTCAAAGTTTTGCTTATAAAACTGTAATAATCTTTTGCTTTCAGAATCTAAACCGTTTTCTGTGATTGATTTAATTCTTTTATAAAGATTTTCATTCAGATACATTTTGTCAGAATGAGCCGCGAAAATAGGAGCGTACTCTTCGTCTAATGCCTGTAATGTAGGATTTGTATTTGCACTCGTCAGATTTGAAAATACAATCATCGCTCTTTTTAAAACTTCTCCGCTTTTCTCCAATGCAACGATTGTATTGTCAAAAGTTGCAGTTTCAGAATTGTTGGCGATTTTTAAAATCTCTGCATCGTGCTGTTTTAAACCGAATTCAAAAGCGGGTTTAAAGTGCTCGTTTTTAATTTTATCAAATTCCGGGGTTTCGTATTGAAGCTTGCTTTTCTTCATAAACGGATTGGAAGAAAGCGAAGAATCAGGAACAGGAATTTCCTGTTTTATGTCGTTTGTTTTCATTGTGGTAGTACAAGAATAATTGAATGCCAAAGCAGAAACTAACAATACTGATGAAATGTTTTTCATAGGTAGATTATATATGCTATCGCCTATCTTCATAGGTGATTTTATTATTAAAGTCTAAAGATATTAAAACTATTTGATAAATATTTTGTGCTTTTATTTTGGTTATTGCTGCTTGATAATATTTTTTTAGTTTTATTAAATATCTATGTTTAAGATGAATGTCAAAATCTATTGTAAATAAGCATCAAATGTATTTGTAATGAATTATTTTTAAAGATGTAATATTTTTTATATTTTAGTTGTTATTAATAATATACAAACGAAATTAATTAAAACCAAACCATGAAATATCCTACAATTTTACTTTTTTTAGGACTTATTGTTCTTTCAGCATGTAACGAAAAATCTGAAAAATCAAAATGGCTCCCTGATGTCACCAATAAAGATCACGGACCTTTAAAACAAAAAGAATTTAGCGGGAATTTTGACGAAATTGAAGTTTCTCAAGCGATTGAAGCTGAAATTATTAAATCTGATGTTGAAAAAGTAGTGATTTCCGCACCAGCAAACATCATCGATGAGGTTTTGGTTGATAACAGCGGTGGCGAACTTCATATTCATTATAAAACGGGTTTCCGAGTGATGAATACAAATAACGTGAAAGCTAAAATTTATGCTAAAGATTTCAAGAAATTAGAAGCCAATTCTGCAGGGATTATTATAGTGAGAGATCAGTTTACACAAGATAAAACGGATGTTGAAATTTCAAGTTCAGGTCATATATCTGGAAAACTTGAAGCGAATGACATGGATATTGATGCAGGAAGCAGCGGAAGTTTTAAAGGAAATATCTGGGCGGTCAATCTAAATGTTGAAGCTTCTTCGGCTGGGGAAGTAACCATCTCAGGTAAAAGTAAAAATGCTAATCTAACTTCATCATCAGGAAGCAGTATTTCGGCAAAAGAGGTGATGGTAGAAAACCTAAAAGCTGATGCGTCAAGCGGTGCCAGTGTTGAAGTAAGTGCAAGTTTGACAGTTGAAGGATCTGCTTCTTCCGGAGGAAGCGTCAATGTTTATAAAAAAGGAAATGTAACGACCGTGAAAAAAGAAGAAAGCAGCGGTGGAAGTGTTTCTATTCAATAATTTAATCTTTTTCCTCATCGTCTTCTTCGGCAGTTGATGAAGAACCTTCCCAGTTTTTACCATCAAAATTAAGGTTGTCATATGCTAAAAGCTCCTCCTCTCTCTGGAGGAGTTCTTTTGTTGTAAACAGACGGATTTCATCATCGTCATCAGATTTTGCCAGTTTTCTGATAGAGGCTTTATCAATCGCCATGAAGCGTTGTCCGAGACGACGAGCAGCATATTTTCGCATACCTGTTTCGTGAAGGACATCTACAGCCATATCTACTGCAGTGCCTAAAGTTTCACGGTAAATATTGTCGATTCCGTTATTTAAATAAGAATAGGCATCGATTCTGTTTTTTGCACGTACAAAGATTTTTACATCAGGATATTGTTCGCTCACGAGTTCAGCAATAAACTTATTATCGCCGGAATTATCAAGACAGAGAATTAAAATTTGAGCATCATCAATTCCGGCAGCTCTCAATACAGGAATTCTCGTGGCGTCACCGTAATATACTTTAAAACCATATCCTCGCAACAACTTCACACGGTCAGAATCTCTGTCGAGAACGGTTGCAGTAATTTTATTGGCTTTCAATAAACGCCCAACAGTACTTCCAAAATGCCCAAAACCAACGATGATAATTTTCTTTTGTGCAATATTGTTTTCAAGAATATTAAAATCACTTTGGTCGTCAGGAATTCCTTTAATGAATCTTGGCGTTATTATTTTATCATTAATAATTAATAAGAAAGGAGTGATACACATGGTGATCGCTGTAACAGCCATCATCTGTGCATTTAATTCTTCTCCAAAAAGATACAGGTCTGAACCATAATTAATCAGTACAAAAGCAAATTCTCCAACTTGCGAAAGTGCGAATGCGTAGAATAAGCTTTGAGGATTATCCATTTTGAAAAATTTACCGATAGCAAAAAGAACCGCAAATTTTACAGCAAGAACGGTAAAAACCGTAGAGAAAATAAATAAAGGATCTGCTGCAATAACATTAAAATTCATCGTTGAACCGACGCTCACAAAGAAAACTGCCAAAAGCAATCCTTTGAACGGGTCAATCTGTGCTTCCAATTCATGACGAAATTCGCTGTTTGCCAACATTACACCTGCAAGGAAAGCTCCTAAAGCAGGAGACAGACCTATGGAGACCATTAATTCTGAAACACCGATGACCAGAAATAGGGAAGAAGCTGTTAATAATTCTGTCATTCCGGCTTTTGAAACATATCTTAAAAAAGGAACGAAAACGTATCTTCCCAATAAAATCAAAATAACCACGCCCATGATGACCGTTCCAGCCTGCAACCATTCAGGCAGTTTCTGTATTAAAACCTGAACCTCATTTTCGTTATGTTTCACTTTAGAATGCGCAAGCAAAGGCAAAATCGCTAAAATAGGAATCACCGCAATATCCTGAAATAAAAGGGTAGAGAAGGATGCCTCACCTGCAACTGTTTTGAAACTGTTTTTTTCCTGTAAAGTCTGTAGAACAATTGCTGTCGACGATAAGGCGAAACACATGGCAACGGCAATGGCTTTGTCTGTTTTCCATCCGAAAGTGACGAAGATGAGAAAGAGCAAAAGAATGGTAAGAACCATCTGCGTCATACCCAACCCTAGAATTTTCTTTCGCATTTCCCAGAATTTTCTGGGTTCCAATTCTAATCCAACTAAAAATAAAAGCATAATCACTCCAAATTCACTGGCATGCATAATGTCGTTAACGTCTTTTCCTGTCAGTTTTAGAGCGTATGGACCGATAATAATTCCACCTAAAATATAGCCGATGACAGAGCTTAATCCTAATTTCCTTGCCAGCGGAACCATAATAATGGCTACGCCCAGGAAAAGCAGGGTATTCATGGCTAAAGTAGATTCCATATTATTGATTTAAAAGTTCTGCAAATTTTTGTTTGTGTAAAATAATTTCTTTTTTTGACAGTTTATTGGCTTCATATACGATAATGATATCTTTGATGTTGGCTTTAAAAACTTTTAACGAAACAATAAGACCGCTGATTAATTCTTCAACAGTATAGTGATACGTTCCCTCTCTGCTGAAAGATCTTTCTTTTCCGCCGGTAGTTACAACAATATATACTTCTTTGCCTTCCAAAGGATTTTCTTCACCCTCATTGAGCCAGTTTCTGTCGAAAACTTCGTCAATCCAAAGTCTCAGCAAAGGCGGCATTCCGAACCAGATGATTGGAAACTGAAAGATAAAACGGTCGTAATTTTTCAACCTTTTTCGTTCCCGAAAAGCAGCAATATGAAAATCGGGATATTCTTCGTAAAGATCGCGTAAGGTAAAATGCTGATGACGAACGTAGAAGTTGATCAATTCTACATTTGAGTTTGAGTGTTCCAGATAAGGGTGCGCAAAAACTGCCAGCGTTTTCTTCATAGAACCTGTTTTTAGTAAATATAATGAAAAATAAGATGAAAAAATTAATAATTAGATGAGTTTTAAGGAAAATTTAATTGATGAAATGGGAATTGACGATTAGAAATATATTTATTCTCCATGTGTAAGTTTTATCACTTTACCATCTTTAGAATTGATAATGATTATAAATGTTCCGCCAATTTGTGGTTCTGGAAAAGTTCCCTTAATGATATAATATCCATGAATGAAGTGTACATCATAAGGTCTTTGTTTGATGATGTTTTCTTTGCCATAAATAGGAAACAAAATGCTTTCAGAAATTTCTACTGCTGTTTTTGGATCGAGAATTACTTTTGTTGGTGAAAATTCATTGCTGATTTTTGCATTTTCTAATTCGGTTTTGGCATATTCAGAATCTTTGTTTTCTATAAAAATTTCAATGTTGCTTGATTCAGGCTTTTGATCTGATATTTTATTTGTGTCTTTTTTTTCAGAACATGAAAAAGAAATTAACACAATAGGTAGAAAAAAATATGTTATTTTCATAAGCTTCAGACTAAATAAACCATTTCCAAAAACTTGTAAATATTGATAAAATTGCAAGCACAAGTAAAATTAATGCTGCGATTTTCATAAATACCCTTTCATTGTTTTTATAAGAGTAAAATAAAAAGATAACCGAAACCAATATAATTAAGAGAAAACAATATTTGTAGCTGTATTGTAATTCAATCAGTCCAAAAAGTGCTTTCGTTTTTCCATCAGCATTTATGTACTTTTCAAAAATTGAAACATTTATTCTTAATGTTAACCAAATCACAATAAAGTTTAATGTAATTGATGGTAAAGAATATTTCATAGTAGTATTATGTTAATCTACCATCCACCAGAAGCTCCGCCGCCACCAAAACTTCCGCCTCCTCCGAAGCCTCCAAAACCGCCGCCACCGCCGGAACTTCCACCGCCAAAGCCTCCACCACCAAAACTGCCGGGAAAAGGGAAAGGGAAGAATCCGCCAGGATAATTTCTTCGACCTCTTCGGCTAATCATGACATCGCCGTCATCGTCGCCACCGCCTTTATTTCTGAAAAGGAAGATCAAAATAATGAAGATCACAAATCCGATAAGGAGGAGTTTTGAAACATTGATATCTCCTGATTTTTTATGATTGGTTAATGGTTTGAACTTTCCCTGAACCGCATCCATAATGGCGGTCGTTCCGCCATTGATTCCTTCATACCATTTTCCTTGCTTGAAATTTGGGGTCACAATATAATCTATAATCTGTCCGGCAACTGATGCCGTTAGATATTGTTCAACCGCCCGCCCTTGCTGGATTGACATAGTTCTGTCTTGCGTGGCAATTAAAAAAACGATCCCGTTGTCAACGTCTTTTTGTCCGATTCCCCATTGTTCACCAAACATTGTTGCGAGATAATTGATGTCTTCTCCTTTGGTTGACGGAATGATGATTACTTCAATTTCCGTTGAGGTAGAATCTGCAAATTTAATGAGCTTATTGTTGAGTTCAGTTTTTTCCTGCTGCGTCAGCAAATTGCCTTCATCATATACCGGATATAAAACCGCAGGTTTTTCAGGAATAGTGTATTGTGCTGATACGATAGTGTACAAGCAAATGAATACAAATGAAAATAATATTTTAAGAGAACGTAATCTCATTGGGAAGTTCGTTGTGGTTTTCTCCCGTTACCGGAAAATGTTTTTTGAGTTCGAGACCGGTTTCGAGAATGGCACTTTTTAAAGCTTTGTGATAATTGCCTTTTGCAAATTCTGAAGTGATAAAGTCGTGCAGATGATCCCAATACGATTGATGTACTTTTGCATGAATGCCAGTGTCACCAATAATAGTGAGGTATTTCTTTTCAAAATTAATATGAAAGAGAACCGCATTTTTTTCTGCGGTTTTATCTTTACATAATTCGTTGAAAACTTCATAAGCAATCTCTGCATTGTTATTTTCGGTGGTAGAATCAATGTGCACACGAATTTCTCCGGTAGAATGATCTTCTGCCGACTGAATAGCTTCCACAAGGGAAGCTATCTGTTGATCTGTTAGATAATGGCTCATTATTCTGTGAAAACGTCCGGTGCTTTTTCAGCTCCTGCAGCTGCTTTAAACTGTGGTCTTTCTTTGAAATTGGTGAAATTTGCCAAGATATTATTCGGGAATGTTTTTATTGAAACATTGTATTCTTCTGCCGCTTTGTTGTAGTAAACCGTTTCTGAACGAATGCTGTTCTCAATCGCAATATATTCTCTCTGGAAATTGATAAACTGTTGATCTGCTTTCAAATTTGGGTAAGACTCAACAACTGCCATCAATCGGCTCAGTGCACCAGATAATTCTCCCTGTGCTGCTTGGAATTTGGCCATATCAGCTTCAGTCATATTTGTAGGATCGATGTTGATCGATGTAGCTTTAGAACGAGCTTCCACAACTTTCGTCAGTGTTTCCTGCTCAAATTTTGAATAAGATTTCACCGTTCTTTCTAAATTAGGAATTAAGTTCGCCCTTTTTTGATAGACAGTTTCAACGTTAGACCATTTTGTGTTAACGTTTTGTTCCTGCGTTACGAATTTATTGTATCCGCTTTTTCCCCAGAAAAATAATACAGCAACGATAATAAGTAGAGCAATACCGATGGTTCCGGCGCTCAGGCAACCTTTGTTTTTCATGTTTAAGTGTTTATTTGTTTCTAATAATTATTTGAATAAATGATCTTCAAATTAAAAGGTTTTCAATGATGAAGACTTAATAATTTAAAATTTTGTTGTGCTACCCAAATATACAAATTATGTGCTAATTTTGCAGAAAATAAATTGAATGACAACAATAGTGGTGGCAATGGGCGAGAAAAACGAAATTGGTGCTGATAACCAATTGCTTTGGCATCTCCCGAAAGATCTAAAACATTTTAAAGACCTCACATCGGGACACCCGATCATCATGGGAAGAAAAACTTATGAAAGCATCGGGAAAGCACTTCCAAACCGTACCAATATTGTCATTTCTAGAAAGAAAAATTGGTTCGAAGAAGGAATTTTAATTGTAGGAAGCATTAAAGAAGCTGTGAAATTTGCAAAGAAAATCGATGAAAATGTTTTCATCATCGGTGGCGGAAATATCTACGAACAAACCATGGAAATTGCTGATAAGCTTGAAGTTACTTTGGTAAAAGCTGAGTTGAAGGCCGATACTTTTTTTCCAAAAATCGACCCGAAAATCTGGAAGCTAACGGAAGAGGTTTTTCATGAGAAAGATGATAAAAACCAATACGATTTTAGTTTTCAGACGTATGAGAAAATTGAACATTAAACGTTGATGGGCGATAATTTTACAAAAGACGATATACAATGAACAATCAACCAAATTTATTATCTTTGCACTTCTAAATTTTAATAATGAATAAATACATAAAAATCGTAGTAGGGGCACTTCTTATTTTGGGAGGCTTATATATGATGATTTTCACAAGAAACTTAGGCTGGGGAATCGTGGTTTTCCTTTTGGCTGCTTTGCCAATTTTTCTTTTCTTTAAAAACGAAAATATCCTTTTGGCATTCTGGCAACTGAGAAAACAGGATATGGTAAAAGCGTCAAAGTTTTTAAATAATATTAAAGATTATAAAACAGAGCTTCATAAAACCCAATACGGTTATTACCACTACTTACAAGGTTTGGTTTTGGCTCAGGATCATCCTACGAAAGTTGAGCCTTTGATGAAAAAAGCATTGGAATATGGTCTCAATATGAAGCACGACAGAGCAATGGCTACTTTAAATCTAGCTGCAGGTGCAATTTCTAAAGGAAGAAGACAGGAAGGACAAAGACTTCTGGATGAAGCTAAAGCATTGGATACTGCTGGAATGATGACCGATCAGATCAAAATGATGAAAGATCAGTTGAAAATGCCTACAATGCAGAAGCATATTCACAATCCTCACATGAGAAACAGAGGGAAGTTTTAAGAAATAATTGATTTAAATAAAATAAAAATGCACCAAATCGTTTGGTGCATTTTTTATGTTTTGTAACTCAATCTACATTTCAGAATTACTCTCATATCCATAAAATTTAGGAATCTGCCAATGGTATTTCACGGCTAAGGTTCTGACGCTTACAATCATTAAAATTGTGAAAATCTGAATGAAAGTATAAGAAAGTGTAGTAAAATGGGTCAGTAATAAAAAAGTTGAACCGCCGATAATACAGGCACTTGCGTAGATTTCTTTTCTAAAAATTAATGGGATTCTATTTAATAAAATATCCCGAATAATTCCTCCAAAACAGCCCGTTATGGTTCCTAATCCTATACAAATCAAAGGATGGATGTCTGCATTTAGACCTTTCTGTACGCCGATAATCGTAAATAATCCCAATCCGAAGCTGTCGAAAATAAATAAAGTGACTTTGAAATTTTTCTCAATCGATTTAAAGATCATTGAGAAAATACTCGTTGCCAAAATAAGACCGCACATCAAAAGATCATGCATCCAAAAAACCGGAATATCCAAGAGTAAATCTCTTACCGTTCCACCACCAACCGAAGTAACGAAGGCAATAATCAAAACTCCGAACGGATCAAGTCGCTTCTGCATCGCAGCAAAGCTCCCAGACATCGCAAAGGATATGGTTCCGAGAATTTCTATGATGAGATTGAACTGTTGATGCATATATTTATTAATGATGATAAATGAATCAATTATCAACGATCATTTATCGATTATTTTTCAACGCGCACTGCGTCCGGAACCAATAATTCATATTCGCCGCCATGATTGATAATTTCTCTCACGATGCTGCTGCTGATGAATGATTTTCCTGATGAGGTCAGTAAGAAAACGGTTTCGAGTTTTTTGTGGGCTAAAGTGCGATTGGTGTGAGCGATGGCTTTTTCAAATTCAAAATCTGCAGGATTTCTTAAACCTCGAAGGATAAACTGAGCATTTTTTTCGAAACAGTAATCGACCGTAAGTCCTTCAAAATGATCTACTTCGACGTTGGGAAAGTCAGCGACCGAATTTTGGATGAATTCCATTCTTTTTTCAAGTGGAAACATGTATTTCTTCTGAGAATTTTGTCCGATGGCAATAATCACTTTGTCGAAAAGTGCCGCAGCTCTCTCAATAATATCGTAATGTCCTAATGTAATAGGATCAAAAGACCCCGGGAAAACAGCAATTTTCATGCGCAAATAAAGTTATAAGTTATGGGTTATCAATTATGAGTTGTTATTTACTCTAATATCTAACTTCTAAATATCTAGTTTCTTTTTTGTAAAGCTTTTTCAACCTCGTTTCCGCAAAGATCTTTAATCGAAATTCCATAGATTTTCGCCTGTTGAGGAAGAATACTTGCCGGAGAAAATCCAGGGTTGGTATTCATTTCCAGCATATATGGAATGCCATCCATTAAAATAAATTCACTTCTTGAAAAACCACTCATTCCTAAAGAATCGTAAGCTCTTTTTGCAATTTCTTCCACTCTTTTTGTGGTTTCAGCATCGATTCTTGCCGGAGTAATTTCTTCCGAAGCGCCTTCATATTTCGCTTCGTAATCGAAAAACTCATTTTGAGGAACAATTTCTGTAATTCCCAAAACAATAGTTTCGCCTTTGAAATCTATCACACCTACGGAAACTTCCATACCGTCGAGGAAACTTTCAATTAAAATTTCATTATCTTCTTTAAAAGCAATTTCTGTTGCAGCAATTAATTCAGAAGAATCCTTTACCTTAGAAATTCCCAATGAAGAACCAGATTGATTGGGCTTTACAAAAACAGGAAGTCCAAGATTTTCGATAATTTCATCAACGTTAATATCTTCTCCTTTTCTTAAATACACACTTTTCGCAGACGGAATTCCATACTTAGATAAAACGGCTAAAGTATCTTTTTTATTAAACGTTAAAGCGCTTTGGTAAAAATCACAACCGGTATAGGTTTGTCCGATTGCATCCCAATACGCCTGCAAAATTCCGTTTTCACCGGGAGTTCCGTGGATAATGTTGAAGCAGACATCAAATTTTAAAGTTTCATTATTATTTAAATTAACCGAAAAATCTCCTTTATTAATAGGAAGTTTGTTCTCATTTTCATCTAAAAAATACCATTCATCCTTGAGAATGACAATTTTATATACATTATAAAGATCTCTGTCTAAAGAATCATAGATCAATTGTCCACTTTTCAGGGAAACTTTATATTCGTCAGAATAGCCTCCCATTACTACGGCAACGTGTTTTTTGCTCATATCCGTTTGTATCATTTAAGGCAAATTTAATGAAATTATATCACGCACGAATTGAATTTCAGAAAATTTGAAACAAATGCTAATTCTGTTAAATAAAAAGTGCAATCAAAAATTATTAGTTATATTTGCCGTTATAATTCAAGTATTTTTAAGTATGCTTAAATCACTTTTCAATTGGAAAGTTTTAGTTAATTTGCTAGTAGCAATCGCAATTTTTGTGGGATTGGTATGGCTTACGTTTCGTTGGTTAGAGTATCATACCAACCATGGTCAGGAAATTCCTGTTCCTAACGTTATTAATAAATCTGTACATGACGCCGTCAAAATATTAGAAGACAACGGGCTCGACTACGAAGTAGACAGCGCTGCGTATAATCCGAAATTCAGACCTCTTCAGGTTTTGAAAGTTTATCCTGCACCCGGATCTCGTGTGAAAGACGGAAGAGCAATTCAACTGATGGTGAACCCTAAAAGCTGGGCTCCTGTTATCGTTCCTGATGTTATCAATAAATATTCAGGATTGGCATTCCAGAGACTTGATCGGGTAGGGTTGAAGGTTGGTGATACTATCTTTGAGCCGAGTATTCAAAAAGATGCGGTTCTTAGAATTTTATTTAAAGGTAATTCTTTAAAACCTGGATCACTTTTACCTAGATTTTCTACCGTTGATGTTGTAATTGGGTCTGGTCCTATGAGAAATATTACCATTCCTAATGTTGTAGGCCTTACTGTAAAAGAAGCAAGAGCATATATTGCCAGAAATCTTTTTGAAGTAGGAATTGTAGAGCATGAAGATGGTGGGAAAGATGAATCTGACATCGTATATTATCAAGATCCTGCGGCAGGTGATGCACGAGATCAGGGGATGCAGATAGACCTTTGGGCAAGTAAGAAAACTCCTGCGGAATTACGTGACAGAATTGATCAGCTAAATTCTACATACAGAATGAAAATTGATACTACACTTCCTCCGATAAGATATGAAGAAGTTCCTAATTTTCAGGATGAGCCGGTAAATGCGGTACCGCCACCTGCAGTTACACCAAAACCGGCTAGTCCGAAGCCGGCAGTTTCTGCAACGTCTAAGCCTGTAAGTACAACAAAAACCACTGAAGTGAAGCCTAAGACCACTACAACCAGTACAGACAATAAGGCTAAACCGACGACAACACCTGTGGCTGATAAGCCTAAAGCTAAGAAGGTAACGATTCAATAAAAAATATATTGATAAAAAATTCAGGCTTCAACTTTAAAATGTTGAAGCCTTTTATGTAAAAAGAATAGAATGACAGAAGATAACGAAGATTTTTTAGACGAAGAATTATTAGATCCCAACAATGTAGATATTGATGAGGAAAACAAAGGTTTGTATGAGCATGTGAACATTATCGTTGATGGTAAGCAGGAACCTTTAAGAATTGATAAATTTCTCTTAAACTTCCGTCAGAATTCTTCAAGAAATAAAATTTCGCAAACCTGCAGAGCCGGGAATGTTGTGGTTAACGGAAATCCTGTAAAGCAAAACTATCGTGTAAAGCCCGGAGATCAGATTTCTTTGTTGCTTGCGCATCCACCGAGATTGAATGTGATTATTCCTCAGGATATCCCTATTAATATTGTTTATGAAGATGACGATTTGGTTGTTGTAGATAAAGATCCCGGAATGGTAGTACATCCAGGATTTGGGAATTGGGATGGAACTTTGGTGAACGCACTGGCTTTTCATTTTGATAAGAAAGGTGAAAAATCAGATTTGGATAGAGTAGGATTGGTTCACAGAATTGATAAAGATACTTCAGGACTTTTAGTAATTGCCAAAAACGAATACTCACTAAGTTTTCTTGCAAAGCAGTTTTTTGAAAGAAAAACCAAAAGATTGTATTGGGCTTTTGTTTGGGGCAACGTAAAAGATGACGAAGGCACCATAACGGGTCACATAGGCAGACATCCTAAGAATAGAATGCAGATGTACACTTATGCAGACGGAAGCATGGGGAAGCATGCCGTAACGCATTATAAAGTTTTAGAAAGATTTAAATACATGACTTGGGTAGAATGTAAATTGGAAACAGGAAGAACCCACCAAATCCGTGCGCATTTCAAACATATTGGTCATACACTCTTTAATGATGCAAGATATGAAGGAAATGTCGCCCTTCGAGGAGTTAATCTACCTAAGTATAAGCACTTTGTGAAAAATGTATTTGATATTTTACCAAGACATGCACTTCATGCCCATACTTTAGGATTTATACATCCCACTACCAAAAAGGAATTGTATTTTGAGAGCCCAATGCCCCAAGATATGACGGATGCCGTAAAAAAATGGAGAAATTATTTAGAAAACTAAAAATATATTGAGAATTTTTTTATATTTGTTGAATTGAAATCAAGATTTGTTATGAGAAAACTATATGCTATCGTATGTTTAGCTCTTTTGTCTAATGCGTACAAAGCACAAGAATCATTACCATACTATCAGCAATATCTTTTAGATGGTGAGTTCCTGTTCAACCCTGCACAATATGGTAAAACGGACTATGTACAGCTTAATCTAAACTATCAACAACAATTTTCAAAATTTAGCGAGTCTCCGAACGTTCAGTCTGTCGGGATTAATGCTAATATTTTTGATAGAGTGGGAGCGGGTATTTCCGTTTTTAGAGATAGCAACGGTCCTATATCTGCAGGAGGAATTACAGCAGGAGCTTCTTACTTCATCCCTTTAAGCAGTGATGGTGAAAGAAAAGATCAGTTTTCTTTTGGTACAAGTGTTAACTTTTACAATATGAATTTTGATTATTCTAAAATTAACACAGAAGACGGTTACGATCCATTATTGCAAGGAAACGAAAGTAATATTTTTATGGCATATGCAAACTTCGGTTTAGCGGCTACTTATAAAGGATTATTTGGAGGTATTTCCGTAAACGATATTGCATTAAGCAATGACGAGTCTATCGTAAACAACTACGAGCCATCACCAATCAAATTCTTCTTAAACTTAGGATACGACTGGAAGATTGCAGACAATATTGCCATTACTCCTTCAGCTTTAATCAATTTAAATACGAATTCTACCAGAATGATGGATTTAAACTTGATGGCTACATTCTCAAATGACATCAATGCATTCTCTTTCGGGGTAAGCTACAGAGGTGTTCAAAACAGATTTGACAACCAGCAGTTGAGTATTTCACCAGTTGTAAAAGTAAGATTCAACAAATTCATGGTGGGTGCTACTTACAACCTTGGAATGTCTGACATCCAGGAGTACGGTGGAAACAGCTTTATGCTTGGTGTAGGTTATAACTTTGATAACTTCATTAATCATAGAGGATTTAGATATTAATCTGATATAATTTAAATAAATTTGAGCTCTGAATTTTTTCAGAGCTTTTTTTATGATCTACATTCACATTCCTTTCTGCAAACAGAAGTGCAGCTATTGCAATTTTCACTTTTCAACGTCTTTGAATTTTAAAGATGAGATGGTTGCTGCGATGAAAAAAGAGATTTTTCTCCGTAAAGATGAACTTCAAAACAAAAATTTACAGTCACTTTACTTTGGTGGAGGAACGCCTTCTATTCTTTCGGGTGACGAAATCAAGTCTTTAATTGATGAGGTCTTAAAATATTTCAGTTTTAATGCTGATATTGAAATTACTTTGGAGGCAAATCCGGACGATTTAGACAAAAACTTTTTAAAACAACTTTCAAATTCTCACATAAATCGACTGTCAATTGGGACGCAAAGTTTTTTTGATGAAGATTTAAGGCTGATGAATCGTGCGCATAATGCTTCTGATGCCGAAGGTTCTATCAAAAGAGCTCAGGATTTTGGCTTTGAAAACTTAAGTATTGATTTAATTTACGGTTCGCCAACCTCAAGTTTAGAAATTTGGAAACAAAATTTAAACAAAACCATTGCACTTGAAGTTCCCCATATTTCGTCATACGCACTGACGGTCGAGCCAAAAACTGCTTTAGAAAAATGGATCGTGAACGGAAAAGTTTCAAATCCAAAGGAAGAAGAACAGAACCGAGAGTTTTATTATATGATTGATTTTCTTAAAGATCATGAGTTTGAGCATTATGAAATCTCCAATTTTGCTAAAAAAGGTTTTCATTCGAGACATAATTCTGCATATTGGAAGTATAACGAATACTTGGGAATCGGACCTTCTGCACATTCTTACAACGGATTTGATGTGAGAAGTTGGAATGTAGCCAACAATCAACAATATATTAAAAAATTAAGTTCTAATCTTCTTGCTAAAGAGACAGAAATTCTTTCTCCTAAAGATCAGTTTAATGAAATGATCATGATCGGATTGAGAACAACTTGGGGAGTCGATCTTGAAAGTTTAAAAAGTAAGTTTAAAGAAGATATTTTAGACCAGTTTCATAAAGAAATTCAACAGAAAATCGCTGACGGAATTTTAATTAAAGAAAATAATCACTTAAAAATTCCTGAAAAACACTGGTTTATGGCAGACGGAATAGCTTCAGATTTGTTTCAGGTTTAAATTAGGTTATTAAATTCTGAAGATGCTGGAGCATTATGTGAAAAACTTCCAGCATCCGACATCCTGCATCCAACAATTTCACTATTTTTGCATAAAATTTCATTCATTTGAAAACTAAAAAACAAGATTATTCGCATCTTTCGCCTCAGCAGCCTATCGGTATTTTTGATAGTGGTGTTGGCGGTTTGACGGTTGCCAAAGAAATTAAAAGACTTCTTCCCAATGAAGATCTCATTTATTTCGGAGACACCAAACATCTTCCTTACGGTGAAAAATCCAAAGAAGCAATTATAGGATATGCTACGAAAATCACCAATTTTTTATTGGAACAAAACTGTAAAGCAATCGTTATTGCGTGTAATACTGCCACAGCAAACGCTTTAAATGAAGTAATGGAAGCAGTTGCCGGAAAAGTTCCTGTGATTGACGTGATCAATCCAGTGGCTGAAAAAGTAGCATACGAAATCCATAATAATGTGGGGGTGATTGCAACGAAAGCTACTGTAAATTCTGGTTTATACAAGAAAAGCATCCGAAAGCACAATAAGTTTATCAAAGTAGACGAATTGGCGACGCCGTTATTGGTTCCTGCAATCGAAGAGGGCTTCAAAAATCATCCTATTACGCATTCTATCATTTACAATTATTTGAGCAATGCGAAGCTTAAAAATATAGAAACGTTGATCTTAGGCTGTACGCATTATCCGTTATTGATTGACGAAATCAAACAATATTACGGAAACCGTGTTCGTGTTATCGATTCTCCGAATATTGTAGCAAATCACCTGAATATCATTTTAGATAAATATCATCTTCTCAATACCAGCAATCCGAAGGCAACATACCAGTTTTACCTTTCGGATATTACCAAAAACTTTGAGAAAATTTCAAAAAAGTTCTTCGGAAAGACAATCGATTTAGAACTGAAAGTATTATAAATAAAAAAGACTCATCGCTGAGTCTTTTTGTAGTTTTAGAGTTCTACAATTATCTTTTCAGAATCTAATCTTCTTTTTGGTGTAATTGTCAATTGATTTTTATCATCCTCAGACTTTTCACCGATGGCTACTGCAAAAACAGATTTATAATCTAGATTATTGATGATAGCATCGTATTGATCCGATTGGATTCCTTCCATCGGAGTAGAATCAATTTCCATATCAGCACAGGCTGAGAGAAATACACCCAGCGAAAGATAGACCTGATGAGTCATCCATGATTTTATACATTCTTCGCCATTCGGTTTTACCAGAGTGTTATAAAAATTTACTCCAACTTCATTAAGATAATCATTCATCTGGTTTTCAAAATGTTCTGAGCTTTTGAGCACCTGAAAAACGATAACATGACTGCAGTCAATTACTTTTTGTTTGTTGTGATAAGAAAATTTAGACAATTGCTCTTTGATATTTTGTGTTTTGATAAATACAAAATTCCAGGGCTGACTGTTGATCGAAGACGGACTTAAATTTAATATCGCCTTCAGTTCATCAATTTTTTCCTGACTGATTTTTGCTTGAGGATTGTATTTTTTTACCGTGTATCGGTTTTTTATTTTATCTAAAAAGCTCATCGTTATTCATTTTATACTTACTAATTTAAACAAAAAAAATCAGGAATTAAATTTCCTGATGATCTGTTTCTTCTAAATCCGTTGTTTCTTCCTCGATAGGTTCAAAAAAGCTGAACGTTATATTTCCGTATTTTCTGCTGTCAACCAAATTGGGATGATCGAGCTTCATTCTGCTTTGATGCTCTACGATGAAAACTCCGTTGGGTTTTAGATATTTGTTCTTTAAAACCAAAGAAATCAGTTCCATATACTTTTTCTCTTCGGTCTCGAATGGCGCGTCAGAGAAAACAATCTCGTAAGATTTTTTATTTCTGAATTTCTTCAGCCAATCAAAAACATCGCCACGCTGCACACTTACATTTAAGCTAAATCCTAATTCTGAAGCGGTAGAATTTAAAAATGAGGTGTGTTTAGGGTTTAATTCAACTGAAGTCACATCTTTGCAGCCTCTTGAAGCAAATTCAAAAGTAATCGAGCCGATTCCTGCAAAAAGATCAAGCACAGAACTCGCCTGCATATCGTATTTGTTTTCGATGATGCTGAACAAAGCTTCTTTCGCAAAATCGGTGGTCGGTCTTACGTCAAAGTTTTTGGGAGCTGCTATTTTTTTGGCTTTCCACTTGCCGGCAATTATTCTGTACATTTTTTTAGGTTTTAGGGTGTAGATTATAGGTAAGCAGAGAAGGACTAAATCCCAAAATCTGCATCCTGCAACCTAGTTTAGAATGAAATTCTTGTTTGGAATATTATCAAAAACAATTTTTATATTCTTCACAAACTTCTGAAGTTCTGAAATAAATGTTTCGTTTTCTGTTGTTTCACCGTACACAAAAAAGTTGGTGTCGTTGATTCCGAAACCGATTTTACTTAATGTAAACATCACGAAATAAAGAAAATCTACTTCTGAGTTGACATCAAGATTGTTGTATAAAATCACTTTTTTGTTGGCAATCGCAAAAAACTCACATTGATTATGATAAAGATTGATGTGAATTTCTTTATTGTTTTTATTATGAATCGAGTTTAAAAACTTCTCTCCTGAAAAATTAAATTTCACAGGAATTGAAAGATCTTTAATTTTTGTGTAAAAATCTTTAGGAAAAGTATAATAAAACTGAACATGAAATTTCTTATTTACTGAAAGCATCAGTTCTTCATTTTCTTTGTCAACAGGCGCATTGAAGGCAATTAAATCATATCCTGCATCGTGCTCAGAAAAACCTTCCGGCATCAAAGTAAAATGATTAAGCGCTGAGATTACAGACACTTCATCATATCTTTGTTTCAGCAAAGCTTCCTCCAACTTGTCAGCAATAAAATTTGCAGGAGATTCTTCATTCACGAGATAAGACTTTTCTTCCAAAACATTTTTGTTCTTGGAAATCTGATAGATTAGTCCGTCTTTGGTAAAAAGTAAAGTAAGTAAATTCATATATCAATTGCTGCAAATTTAGTGAAATTCTACCATTACCGCACCCGATTGATGATGAAGTATTTCCTTGTTGTAAAAATCCAGACCTGTCTGGCTTTCAAGTACGTCCCGGACTAATTTTTGAAGCACGCCATCGCCAATTCCGTGAACGATTTCAAGTCTTTTCAAATGATTTTTTCTGCAAAAATTAATAGTTTGTATGAGTTTTTCTTTTTGTATAAACAATCTCTCGAAACTATCATAGTCATTCGGATTTTTAACCAAATTATGAAAATGTAAGTCAAGAACTAAAGGATTTTTATCATGTTTTTTAGAAGTCACCTTTCTTGGTTCCGCCTTCTGTACAACCTTCATATTTTCATAGATAGAAGCATTTTTCGGAACCAGTTTTTCTTTCGGATATTGATAAGTAAAACCATATTCATCTTTGAAAACCACGATATTTCCATTTACAGAAGTGATTACTCCGCTCAAATCTTCATCAACCACCGAAACTTTATCGCCTATTTTCATATATTTTAAATACTAATGGACACAAATTACATCACAAATTTCCATAAACTATTTTAGTGTTATTGGTGAAAATCATTATTGCTTTTTGTATTTATAAATTAAATTTTCGATCCTAACTCAATCACCTCCAAATCCTTAATTTCCTCACCATCAATTACAAACCGCATCATTGTTCTCATTTTATGCCAGCCTTGTTTTCCGCAAGCTCCAGGATTGAGGTGTAGTAAATTATTTTTCTGATCAAACATTGCTTTCAGAATATGAGAATGTCCGGAAATAAATAATTTCGGCGTTTTCTCTGAAATTTCTTTTTGCGCTAAAGTTGTATATTTATTAGGATAACCACCGATATGAATCATTAAAACTTCTACGTCTTCACAAAAGAAACGATTCACTTCCGTAAATTCAGAACGGATTTTTGCGCCGTCAATATTTCCATAAACACCTTTTAGCGGTTTTATTTTTTCTAATTGTTCAATGATTTCAAAACTTCCAAAATCTCCACAATGCCAAATTTCATCTGCTTGTTTTCCATAATCTAAAATTCGATCATCGATGTATGAGTGGGAATCGGAGAGGAGAAGGATTTTGGTCATTGCTGATGAGAATTTCTTTAAAAAGCAAATTTACTCAATAATCCCGAATTGATTAACTTTGGAAAAATTAAAAAAATGAAGCAGAAGCTATCTCTATTCTTTGTTCTTGTCTCTTTTATCACATTTGCGCAGGTTGAAGAAAAAAAACTGGATGAACTCATTCAAAATACTTTAAAAACTTTCGATGTTCCGGGAATGTCTGTCGGAGTCATCAAAGATGGGAAAATTATTTATTCAAAAGGTTTCGGAGTACGCTCTTTAACGTCTAAACAACCCATGGATGATACCACTTTGGTAGGAATTGCATCTAATTCAAAAGGATTTACCTGTACTGCTTTAGCAATTTTAGCAGATGAAGGAAAATTGAACTGGGGTGATAAAGTTTCAAAATATATTCCAGAATTTCAGATGTATGATCCTTATGTTTCTCAAAATGTTACAATCAAAGATTTGGTGACTCATAGAGCCGGATTAGGTTTGGGCCAGGGAGATTTGATGTTTTTTCCAGAAGGTGGAAATTTAACGGTGAAAGATATCGTTCATAATGTAAGATATTTAAAACCTGAAAACCCTTTTAGAACAACTTTGGACTACAATAATATCATGTTTATTGTTGCTGGAGAAGTTATTACCAGAATTTCAGGATTAAGTTGGGCCGATTTTATTGAACAAAAAATTATGAAACCTGTTGGAATGACTTCAAGTTTCGGAAGTTACAGCAGAGCAAAAGCTATATCAAATAAAATTGACGCTCATGCACCGGTTGACGGAAAAGCAATCGCTGTTCCTCACGACTGGAATGAAACAGGAAATGCAGCAGGCGGAATTATGAGTAACATCAAAGATATGACGATTTGGGCAGAATGTCTGTTGAATAATTTTACGACTAAAGACGGTAAAAAATTAGTTTCAGACAAACAGATTCAGCAGCTTTTCAATTTGCAGATTGCAAGTCCGGTTGCGATGAAAAATCCTTATGACACCAGTTTTTATGGTTACGGTTTAGGTTGGTTTTTGAGCGATGTGAAAGGTCATAAACAAATTCAGCATACAGGCGGATTAATTGGAACGGTAACTCAGTTTACTCTAATTCCGGATATGAAATTAGGGATTGTTGTTTTAACCAATCAACAGTCTGGTGCAGCTTTTAACACGATTACAAATACTTTGAAAGATTCATATTTAGGTGTAGTCGACAGAAATTGGCTGAAAACATACGACGATAGAATGTCAAAAGCCAACGCTGAATATGAAAAACAAAAGAAAGATGCTTTTGCAAAGTCAGATGCATTTAAAAAAGATAAAAACCTTCAGCCAAAAGCGGAACAATTTGTAGGAAAATACAATGATGTCTGGTTTGGTGATGTAGAAATTGCTCAGCAGGGAAACAGTTATAGAATTTCTTGTAAAAACTCTCCTAGATTAAAAGGTGAACTGCTTCCTTATTCAAACAACTCTTTCATTATCAAATGGGATGACAGAAGTTACGATGCCGATGCATACATAATTTTCAGTTATGATGAAAACGGAAAGGCAGAATCTGCAAAAATGAAAGCAATTTCAGATATTACAGATTTTAGTTTTGATTTTGATGATTTGGATCTGAAAAGAAAATAATTAATTTTAGAAATAAAATCAAGGAAACGGGCTTTAGTCCGTTTTTTTATTGAACTAAATTTAAATCTTTTTCTGCTCTTGAAAGTTCCGCGTTAAAAGAATTTTCTTCAAAGAATTTCTTCAACTCAAGCAAGCGCTTTTTATCATCATATTTTAAACTTGAATTGAGTTTGTACTGACAAAGCGAACAAGCTCTTGCGAAATGAGCATCTGTTTCACTAAGGTTATTTGTTCCATTCATCACGCAGTTTGCGTTCAGGCAATGGCTGATTCCAAACATGTGACCGATCTCGTGCGAGCTAATTTTTATTAATCTTTCCAAACTTTTATTGAATTTAGATTCAGATAAATTATTTCCATCAGCAAATCTGTATATTGAGGTTACGCCAACTCCTTTTTGATAAGAAGCCAGTCCGAAAACATAATTCCATTCAGGTTTTGGAAACAAATCTCTTTCTGTAATTCCCATTAAAACAACAGCATCTTTTGGTTTTCTTTTAATTAAAACACTGTCCAGAACATAACCTGCGAGAATTTGCTCTTGCCCATTTTTAGAAATTCTTCTGATGTTTTTCGGAAAGATCTCATTAGAAATAGTTGGAAGAATTTTTGTTTCCAGCTGAAAATAGATCTTTAAATACTCTTTAGTAAACTTAATTTGCTTTTCCTGTAAATCATTAAATTCTCCAATAGGCTGCAAATAAATTATATTTTTTGCTGCTTCAGGTTTTATCTTTTTTAATTTTTTAAAATCGTCAAACGTCTGAAATTTTTCTTTGTGATTATATCTCCATTCACTAGAGTGTGGGCGTGATAGTTTTACATCATTTACAGCAATACTTTGAAAATAAGTATTTTCTTTATTTTGACATGAAAGAATAAAAACCAGAATGGAAAAATATAGAAATTTAAATTTCAAAATTAAGATAGCTAAAGCTTATTCGGTTCATAAAAGAACAATAATTTCTTATCAGCACCATCAAAATGTGACCACGAATCGCAGTTAATTTCAAAACCCGCAACACCACACGTTGGAAAATGAAAAATATCTTCCGAAATAGAATTGGCGAAATTTGAAATTCCGTTGTTGTGTGAGAAAAATGCGACCGAATCGACATTATCATTCAAATCATAAATCACAGATTGAAAATTATTTTCAGAAGGATTGTACAATTTTTCGTTCGTAATATAGTTGAGCCTATAGGTCTGATTAAAAATTTTGCAGGTATTCAGCGCTCTTACCGCAGGGCTTGAGATCAAGTAATCGATAGCAACATTGCTATTCTTTAAAAATTTAGACATCTTCAAGGCATCTTGTAACCCTTTGTCTGCCAATGGTCTGTCGAAGTCTTCGGTTTCTTCCGGCCAGTCGCTTTTGGCGTGTCTTACCAAGATGAGTTTCTTCATAGTTCTGAGTTTGGAATATTAAAATTATAAAAAAAAATATGGAATGTAACATCATTTTATAAAAAAAACTGCGTTATGAATAAAATCATTAAAATTTCTTAAATTTGCAGACTTATGGGACAAATCCTTGCAATAGACTACGGAAAGGCTCGTTGTGGCATTGCGGTGACCGATGATATGAGGATTATTGCCAGTGCGCTGGAGACTGTAGAAACAAAGTTTTTGATGGAATTTTTGAAAAAATATTTCAATGAAAACAAAGTTGAAGATATTGTTGTAGGTCTTCCGACAGATTTAAAGGGGAATCTTTCTGAGGTGGAAACGGATATTCTGAAATTTATAGAACTTTTCAGTAAAGAATTTCCCAACATTCAGGTTCATCGTTTGGATGAGAGATTTACGTCAAAAATGGCTTCGTTTTTTATTTCCCAAAGCGGAAAAAGTAAAAAACAAAGACAGGAGAAAGGATTAATAGATAGAGTAAGTGCAACCATCATATTGCAGAATTTTTTAGAACAAAGAACAAGATGATTTTACCAATTAGAGCCTTTGGAGATCCTGTTTTGAGAAAAGTAGGAAAAGATATAGATCAAGATTATCCTGGTTTGCAGGAGCTCATCGACAATATGTTTGATACGATGAATAGTGCCAATGGTATTGGTCTTGCAGCACCGCAAATTGGTTTAGACATCCGTCTCTTTATAGTAGATGTTTCGCCTTTGGCAGGAGATGAAGATTATGAAGATATTGCTGAAGAGTTGAAAGACTTCAAAAAAGTATTCATCAACGCTCAGATTCTTGAAGAATCGGGTGAAGAGTGGAAATTTAATGAAGGCTGTCTTTCGATTCCTGATGTACGAGAAGATGTCAAAAGAAAAAGTACGATCGTTATAGAATATTATGACGAAAATTTTGTTAAGCATAAAGAAACTTTTTCCGATATTAGAGCCCGCGTAATTCAACATGAGTATGACCATATTGAAGGTACTTTGTTTACCGATCATTTAAGTTCTTTAAAGAAAAAACTGGTAAAAGGTAAATTGGTTAAAATTTCTCAGGGTGATGTATCGATCAGCTACAAAATGAGGTTTCCAAAGTAATTAAAATAGAAAATAAGTAAATAATAAACTGCAGTTTGTCTTGAGCAGATTGCTAAAAATTTAAAAAAAATAAGATTATGCTGTTAGAAAAAATAATTTCGATTTCTGGTAAACCAGGTCTTTACAAATTAGTTTCGCAATTGAAAAACGGATTTATTATTGAAGACGTTACAACAAAAAAGAAAGTGAGCATCGGTAACTCAAGCCAGGTGAGCTTGTTAGATAATATCGCAATGTTCACATTCGATAAAGAAGTTCCTTTGTTCGAAGTTTTTGAAAATATTGCTAAAAACTACGAGTACAAAGAAACAATTTCTCACAAATCTACCGAAGATGAGTTGAAAGAATTTATGGGAGTATCTCTTCCAAACTATGATACAGAAAGAGTTTATTTTTCTGATATCAAAAAATTAGCTCAATGGTACAATATCCTTCACAAAGCAGGATATATTACTCCGGAAAGCTTCGTAAAAGCTGAGCCTGAGACTGTAGAAGGAGAAAGCGCTGAAGGTGATATCACCGCAGACAAAGCATCTCCGAAAAAAGCGGCTCCAAAAGCTGACAAACCTGCAACTCCAAAAGTGAAAGCAAGTACAGGAGCAAAAGCGGCTACAAAAAGTACACACAGAAAAATGGGATAATTTAATTTCCTAAAAACAATAAACCCATCAAAATCTGATGGGTTTGTTGTTTCCATATATTTTATGACAACCTTATTCAACCAATAAAAAACTCGAACAACCCGATACTCCTCAAAAAAACTAAAAATTTTGATTTTAAGTAAAATAAAATAGTAATTTTAATCTAAATTTTTAAATACAATGAAAAAAATAATTTCAATTCTGGCAATTTTATTGATTACATTATCTGCCAATGCACAAGAAAAGCAAACTGTAAAAGAAACAGTGAAAAAAGACGCTCAAGCTGTAGGAACTGCAGCTAAAAAAGGAGCCGACGCAACCAAAAAAGGTGTTCAGAAAGGAGCGAAGTGGACTGGTGACACCGCGAAAAAAGGTGCTAAAGCCACGGAGAAAGGTGTAAAGCAAGGAGCAAAATGGACGGAAAAAACTGCTAAAAAAGGCGCAAAAGCTGTAGAGAAAACATATCAGGATGTAAAAACTGATATTAAAAAATAATAGGTTTCATCAACCGAAAATAAACAAACCCATCAAAATTTTGATGGGTTTGCTTTTATATATTTTTGAACCATTAAGAATAATTTAAGGAGTTAAGTTCCATTAAGCAAAGCAAAAAGATTTTAATTTAGCATGATGCTTAAAGCGAAGCTCAGCTTAACTAATCTAAACTTCTTAATAAACCTTAATGTTTCAAATTATCCTCAACCTCAGCTTAAACCTGTGCCTGATATTCAGCATAAAATCCTTCAGTTTCTTTAATCACCTCATCCATTTCAACTAAAGAATATACTTCCAGAAACTTTCTTCTGAAATCTTTAAAATGAGGAATCCCTCTGAAGTAATTGCTGTAATGCTGTCTCATTTCGATTAAGCCTAATTTCTCACCTTTCCATTCTGCACTCCATTCAGCGTGTTGACGTACAGCTAAAAGTCGGTCTGAAATTGTTGGTGCATCGAGATGTTCCCCTGTTTCAAAGAAATGTTTGATCTCATTAAAAATCCACGGATAACCAATCGCAGCACGGCCGATCATAATTCCGTCGCAGGCATATTTATTTTTATATTCTAAGGCTTTTTCAGGCGAATCGATATCACCGTTTCCAAAAATAGGAATTTCGATATTCGGGTTTTGCTTGATTCTTGAGATATGTTCCCAGTCGGCTTCACCTTTATACATCTGGCCACGCGTTCTTGCATGAATCGTCAAAGCTTTAATCCCAGTTTCCTGAAGACGTTCAGCCACTTCATCGATATTGATTGAATTGCTGTCCCATCCCAAACGCGTTTTCACCGTCACAGGAAGACTTGTAGAGCTTACAACAGCCTTCGTCAGACGAACCATCATGTCAACATCTTTCAAAACTCCGGCTCCGGCACCTTTGCAAACCACTTTTTTTACCGGGCAACCAAAATTGATGTCCACCAAATCAGGGTTTACGGTCTCTACAATTCTTGCAGACATCGCCATAGCTTCCTCGTCACCTCCAAAAATCTGAATTCCTACAGGTCTTTCATAATCGAAGATATCCAGCTTCTTTCTGCTTTTCATCGCATCACGGATCAAGCCCTCAGAAGAGATAAATTCTGAATACATCATATCTGCACCATGTAATTTACACAGTCGTCTGTACGGCGGATCACTTACATCTTCCATCGGAGCGAGCAAAAGCGGAAATTCCGGCAGTTCTATGTTGCCTATTTTTATCATGCTGCAAATTTACGAAATTCTAAACTTTCAGCATTTTGAAATTATCTATTGCTGTTATCGTTAAGAAATTAGTTTGAAATTCTCCACTTTTTTTCCTTCCAAATGCTTTTCCCAGCGTTCTAAAACGGGTTGTTCCAGTTTAAATTCACGGTATTCGTCGGGTGACATAATCGGAATTCCGCTGATGATGGGGAAGACTCTTTTGCAGTCGTCGCAGATCAGTAAACCTTCCATAATATTTTCAGTTTCATCCTGCGAAATGATGGTTAAATCTAAATCTGATTTGTCAAACGGACAACATAGTTTTTCTATGGTTTTTATTCTCATTTTTTACTTTTTAATTTTTTGATGGTAATTTCTAATGGTTTCTGACGGATTTTCTGCACTCATAATTCCTGAAACGACGGCTATTCCGTCATAATTTAATTCACTTAAATTTTTAATATTATTGAAATCAATTCCTCCAGCTAAAAAGATTTTTCCACTGAAAATACTTTTCGCTTTCTGAACAGTCTCAAAATTTACCAGTTCACAACTGTTTGCGGTTTTTGACGGAAACATCGAGCAGAAAGAAATATAATCGAACTGATTTTCTTCGGCATATTCAATCGTTGAAAGTTCATTATTACAGGTAATTCCTGTAATGAAATCGCAATGGATCTCTTTTTTAATCTGAATGAAATTTTCAGGAATTTCATCAAAATGAATTCCATCAAAATGAATTTGATTTAAATATTCCCAGCGATTATTGATGATCAAGGGAATATTATTTGACGAAGTAATCTCATGACTTTTTAAAAGCAGTTCTTCAATATTCTGATTTTCTTTAAAATTGTCCAAGATCTGAATGGCTGATATTTTTTCTTTTACAATTAAATTCAATTTAGAAAAAAGAATTTCCTCATCCATCGAAGGATCGATAATCAGATAGATTCCTGATTGTATGGTTTGCTTTTTCATTATTTCCAGCCGTTTTTATAAGCGTTAAAGAATGCTTTCCAATAAGGGTCTTCCTCGAAATACATTAAATCAGTTGCTTGTTCGTTTTCAATTAATTTAATTCCGTCAGATTTTTCGGTAATCACGCCAACTTCTGTACATGGAATATGATTTGCCTCCAATCTTGAAATAATCTCCGAAGCCTTCTCTTTTTTACATGTAATGATCATTGACCCCGCACCAATGCAATATCTCGGATCTAGCGAAAACAAATTACAAACTTCTGACTGGACTTCTCCAATCGGAAGTTTTTCATTAAATATTTCTGCTCCATTTCCTGATGCTATGGCTAGTTCGTAAATCGCTCCCAAAACGCCGCCTTCCGTTACATCATGCATCGCAGTCACTCCTGAATTCTTATTTTGTACGGCAGTTAGGGCGTCTTTCAATGATGAGGTTTCGTAAAAGGAAGCCGATGCTGAATAGTAAAATTCTTTCCCTGCTTTATTTTTTACAGTTTCCGGAAAACTCATTGCTAAAATGGCAACCGATGAAAGTGCGCTTGTTTTGGTCACTAAAATTGAATCGCCGGGTTTTGCATATTTCGAAACTAAAATTTCTTCTTTCTGAGCAATGGTAATAAAAGTTCCGCCACCTGCAATAGTAGAGTTTTGACCTTCGATAAATCCCGTGTGTCCGCCGGTAATGCTTACGTCAATATCTTTACAAAACTGATGAATGTAATTCCAATAAATTTCAAAATCATTTTTAGAAAGATGAGCAGGAAGATTTAAAACAAACTGTCCGAACGTCGGTGCGAAGCCTGTGGTCGCCATATCATTCGCCATAAGATGAACTGACAGCCAAGCCGATTCTTCCAAACCTAAAGACGGAATCAAAGAAAGAGGATCACTCGTCAAAGCCATCGCTTTTCCGCCATGCAGATCGACTACGGAGACATCAACACCAAACTCAGGACCGACGCGTACTTCATCACGTTTTTTTCCGCATCGCTGTTTCAGGAAATCTTCAAATTGGGAATGATTTATTTTTCCTAAGGTTTCAATCATTCCACATCATTTAGCTGGATGTATAAACCAAAGAAATCGCCTACCGGAAGGTTCCATTGCTGTACAGGAAACCATTTTGGAAGTCCGGTGCATGTCCATTCAATTGTATATTTTCTTCCGACTAAAGCTTTTTCGATAATCTCTGTCAGCATTTTCGGAGTGTAGAAAGTTGCGGTCACGTAAAAAGGATTTTTCCCGAACAGCTGTTGCACTCTTCTTCTTGCGACCTTTGGGGAGTTCCTGTTCATCATTCCCATTGCAATTCCGTACTTCGCAACTCGGGCTGCCTCCCGAATAACTTTTACAGAATCTTTATAATATTCAAATGTTGTGATGAATGCCAATGAATCGAACGTATGATCTTTAAAAGGCATAAAATGAGAATCTGCCATCACCAGATCGCCTTCGAAAAGATGAACGGCTTGTGATAACATGAGAGGAGAAATGTCTCCGCCGGTTGCTTCAATCCCGATATTTTTCCACCAGCGTGTAAATCGGGTAGTACCACATCCGAATTCTAATAATGTTTTTACTCGTTGATCTTTGGAAATGAGCTGTTCCATTACTTTTTTCTGCCAGATTTCGGCTCGTTTGTATCTGCCTTCATACCATAATTCGTAGGTGTCGGTATGTTCTCTATTGAAAAACCATTCGGGTCTTCCTTGCCAGTTTTTGTCTTGTTGTGGGATAAGTTCTCCGGAATACTTTGTTACTTCCATTTTATGTTGATTTATTCAGTTCAGACCACAGATAAGCATGCGAACGAATAAAGCATAAAATGAAAATATTTTAAGCAGACATCCCTACGTTGGCATTATCCAAATCAGGTTATCGGGTATGATCTCAGCCTTGCGGCACCCCGTGTATTATTACTGAACAAATATAAGGAAAATGTAGAAAGGTAAAAGTATAAAGAGCCAAGTAAAAAGTAAAAGTTATTGATCCTATAGAAGGGTGTGGGCATTAAGATTTTGTTGCGAACCACGAAGTGGTTCAATATTAATAGCCGTGGGTGAAACCCATGGACAATAAGAAGGTGATGTATATTTGGCGGAATTTTACAGAACCACGAAGTGGTTCAATTTAAAACTCATGAAATGGAAAATATTACCTTATTTTCTGTTATAACCTTCATCTAAATTTTAAAAACTCGCCTTGACCTGCATACTCCCAATGTGAATCGTACGGTCACCCGAATTTCTGCCTTCATAATTTAAATTTAATTGTAAGAAAGAATTGATTGCCTGCTGTACAAAGACACTCCAGACCTGATTTTTGCCTGGTTTTAAACCATCGAGCATTTGGTTTCCTACAATGCTGAAATTGTTTCCGGTAAAATTATTGTTGATGAATGAGAAATTTCCTCTGATGGAAGTTTTCTTGCGTTCCCACTGAAGTGTTCCGGTGATGTCAAAAGCTTTTAAGAACTCTTCGCCATCCACTCTTTTCTTTTCGCGGTAAGCTGAAGAAAATTCGGCTTGTATGGCGTCGGTAAACTTGTACGTTGCTTTTGGTTTTGTCTCAAAATTATTCAGTCGGTAATCTCTCGTTGCAAAAAGTTGAGAGGAGTTTTGTAAATCATGAACAGAGTTTTCCCAATCTACCCTGAATTCTTTATTAAACCAATATCCAAGATTGACGAAATGCGAAGTCTGATTCCGTTCTTCGTTACTGAAATTGGCATTGATGAGGTTGTCGTTGGCAATGAAACGATAATTTCCGTTCCACCCGGATATTTCGGTTGGGTTAAACTGAACGGAAGCTAAAATATTCTGGTTTTTGAGAATCTGATCATCACTTTTTTCAAACGGATTCAAAACCAAAACTTTTTCTCTTTTGAAATAAGAATTTTGTGAATTTAAGGATACATTAAAATTCCAGCGCTTTAAAAACTTATTTTCTGAATCAAATATAATTGCCGGATTCACAAATAACGCCAACTGCAATTTGTTTTTGTTGGAAGGAATATACCGCACAGAATTGGTGTAAATCCTAATGTATTGTGCCAAATCTGAGTATTCTGCAATTTCAAATTCATCGAGCTGTTGAACGCCGTCACCATTATAGTCGGTCCATTTGTACACACCTTGCCCGTCGGTCACTTTGATGTATTGGAACTCACGTTGTGCCTCCTGTCCGTTTCCTAATTCGTAAAATGCCTGCAAACGCATTCCGTTTTTGAATAACTGTTGATTGTAAAGTATGTTTCCTACAACAAAATCTTTATTCTGATTCATATCTACATCTTCATTTTTATAGAAGAATTTTCTATAATGAATCAAAGCATTTAAAGTCGTTTTTTCTGTTTTAATTAATTGACTTTCTGCCATGAATCCCAAGATCCTGTTCATATTCTGAAGTCTATTGTCACGCACAGAGTCGTTATCTCTGATGTACATTTTAGCTAAAAGCTTGGTTCTTGTACTATCACCGATTTTCTTTTGAACAAACAATTCTTTCCAGCTGAAACTGGTGACATCCATCAATTGGGTTTCATTAAATTTCTTTTCGTTGTGCTCCATGCTTCCGCCTAAAGCCCAGCTTCCTTTTTTGCCGGTATATTCTGTGGCAGCGCCTCCACGGATAAATTTTGTATCCTGTAAAGTAGCATTGGTATCCAAGTAAGACAAGTTTCCTTTGGTAAGAAATTTCCCTTTGATCCAGCTGAAGTCTAAATCGTTTTTGATTCCTTTGTAAGAATCTTGCTCGTCAAGATAGTTGACACGATAATTTAATGCCGATTTATTATTCCATTTATTTAAAAAATTAAAAATAAATCTATTTTGTGTTCTTCCGCTAAATTCCTGAGCTAAGTTAAAATCTCTAGAGAATTCCACATCATTGATACGGTCTAGAATATGGAATTGCTTGTCGATGTATTGATATTCAAAACTTGGAGTTCCTTTCCAGTTGTTTTTTGTAAATGTTCTATTTCCAAAAACTCTGTATGCATAGCCCAAATTCTGATCAGAATCTTTTGAGGAAAATAAATTGAGATCGTAGTTGCTCAAAGAAATATCTGCACCTATTTTTCCATCTTTTAAAAGGTATTCTGAGTTTACAGTGTATACTTGAGATTTTTGTGGTGAAGGCAATTTTCTTACGGCTCTGTAATCCCCCATATTGGGACCAACATATTCGAAAACACGCCCGTTATTGGTTGTTTGTGTTAGTTTGTAATCCCCCAGATTCACTCCGAAATACGTAAACGAAACCGTGTACAGAGTCTGTGTAACATCGTTTGAAAATTGGTAGTGGCTTCCGTTGGTATCTGGTACGAGAATGTAAAGTATTTTGTTGACATCATATTCTGTAACGACACCTGAAGGAGCATACATCAGATTAGGATCATTCCCTGCATCGGCTAAAATCTGTTCGTCTTCTTTGGACAGATTTAAAGCTAAAGGTGCGTTTTTATTATCATTTTCCATGAACCAATTCAGCCCGATTCTGAATTTCTCACGCTGATGTTCCAATTTTCCTGTGAATAAATATCTTGAATAATTTCGGTTAGTATAATTAAACGAAATCGTAATAAAATTCTGCTGGAATATTGGTCGAAAACTCGTAAAAGTAACCTCACCGGTGTTGTAGTTAATCACGTAATCCTGATTCTCACCACGTTTCATTAAAATACCGTCAATAAAAACCTGTTCCGACCCTGAAATCAAAGTGATAAACTGCTCACCGTTTTTTCCGGTCAGTCGGTAAGGTCCTTGGTTTCCTTCCACACCCTGAAAACGGATTCTGTGAAATTCGCTTCGTGCCACACCCATCGAAACATCTGCAAAGGTCTTGTTTTCAGTTCCGAATTGCGTCTGAAACTGAAGCCCCATGCTTCGTCGCTGGTATTTTGCGAAATAATTTTTATCATCTAAAAGATCTAAATGCCCGGCTCTAAGAATTGATTTGTCCTTGATATTAAGCTGCATGTAAATCTTGTCAAATTCTTCAAGAGTTTGGGTGTATCCATCTGCCTGAATCGGTAAATTGTGATCTGAAATACTTGCTAAAATCGTGACGTCTTTTGATAGTTTTCCTGAAATTTGTAAATCCATTGAACTTTGTACAGACTGCCCCTGATTATTACCAAAAGTAATTCCTCTGATAATTGATCCTTTGGAATTTAATTCTCCTAAAAATCTTTTTTTATCATTTTTAGCAAGTACGGCTTCGTCAACAATAATTCGGTTGCTGGTTTTTACAAAATCCATCGTGTCTTTTGCAAAAATGTCCTGTTCAAGCCTTGCTGCAAGTATACTATCCTTCTTTATACTGTCTTTTGGGATGTTGGGATTTTTCCACGAGAAAATTTGAGCGTTATTCAGTGATAAGCCCAAGAAAAAAACGAAGAATATCAGAAGTGAATTCCGCAAGTCTTTGAAATAATTGGTAAAAATAGGTAAAAAATGTGAATGGCAGAGGGGTTAGTATTGTTAACAGAAAATTAACCTTAATATTGTTTTGAGTGTAAAAAATCCTTTAATTTTGCATTATAAATTATTAATAATAAAATTTTAAGTTATGAAAAAGATTTATTCTTTAGCAATGGTGGGGTTGGCAAGTCTAGCTTTCAGTCAAATTAGTTTGCTATCAGCAGGAACTGCTTACACACAGAATTTTGATGCTTTAGCTAACACTGGTACAGCTAATTCTATAACGTTGACAGGTGCATTAGCAGGGTGGTCAATTTTAGAAGTAGGATCAAATGCTAATACTACTTATGCAGCTGGAGATGGTTCATCAAATGCAGGAAATAGCTACAGCTTTGGATCTACTGGAAGTACTGATAGAGCTTTAGGAGGACTTGCAAGTAATAATTTAACTACATTTATTGGAGCTAGGTTTGTAAATAATACAGGCGCAGCACTTTCTGGTCTTTCGATATCTTATGTAGGTGAAGAGTGGAGATATGGTGGCAGTACAGCAGTTGATCAACTTGCATTTGAATATAGTTTAGATGCAACAGCTTTAGATAATGGAACATGGACACCGGTTAGTGCATTAAATTATAATACTACTAATACTACTGCAACAGCTGGTGCTCTTGATGGAAATAATTCAGCTAACAGAACAGCAATTGCAGGAACAATTTCAAGTCTTAATATTGCAAATGGTGCTACAGTTTTTATAAGATTCACTGATGTGAACATTACAGGTACTGATGATGGTCTTGCGGTCGATGACTTTTCATTAACAGGTCTTGCTGGCACTTTGTCAGTTTCAGATTTCAACAAAACAAAATCAAGCTTTATCAAAAATACATTCGTTAAAAACGAAGAAATTACTTTCGGAGCTGATGTGAAAGATGTAAAAGTTTATACTTTATCTGGTGCAATTGTAAAAACTGGTGCAGTAAAGAATGGTTCTACTTTAAACGTTGCTGAATTACAAAAAGGGAACTACATTGTAACAGGAACGGTAAACAATCAACCAGTTTCTCAGAAAATTTTGAAAGACTAAATATCTGAAAATATTTAAATCCAAAAAACCACTTATAGAGTGGTTTTTTTGTGTTGTTTGTTGAAATTTTGTTTTTGAATTTTTCAAAAGATGTGGTATTTGTTTATTTATTTGGTATTAAATTTGCATAATTTATTATAGAATCAATAAATATTATCGCCATGAAAAAAGCATTTACTTTTATCGGACTAGTTTCGATAGCTGCATTTTTTAATGCTCAGATTGTAATTAATGAAGTCTATACCGGAGGAGGGGTGCTCGGAATTTCACTTCTCACCCATGATTTCATAGAACTGAAGAATATTGGCTCTTCTACCACTACATTAAATGGAGCAACCATTCAGTATGGTCCCGCAACTGGCGGATTTACTCAATACCATACGCTGCCTTCCATCACCCTTAGTCCCGGGCAAACTTATTTAATTCAGGAAGGTACTGAAGGGGGAGGAGTTATCAATCTTATTAATCCAAATCTTATAGTAGGTGCTGTTGTCAATTTTGACGGATCGCCAACTGTTGGTTTGGGATTAGCGATAGGTCTTACTTCTGGTAAGGTTGCTTTAGCAAGTAATAATACTCAGGTAACAGGCCCTGCAGCATCAAACGTTCTTGATTTCGTGGGCTATGGATTAGCAAATCAATATGAAGGTTCCGGAGCTGCGCCATCACCTACAATTTTGAATTCAATTACCAGAACTTCAGGTGATACCAATAATAATGGAGCTGATTTTACTGTAACGCTTCCTAGTCCGTCGTCAAGTGTTTTGGCTATAAATGATTTTAACAATATGCCTAAGCAGTCACGTTTTATTAAAAATTCATTCGTGAAAAATAATGAAATTATCTTCGGAGCAGATGTGAAAGATATTAAAGTTTATAGTTCCACAGGACGATTGATAAAAACGGCTTCGGTAAAAGAAGGAGCTACCTTGAATGTTGCAGAATTACAAAAAGGAAATTATATTATCACAGGAACAGTAAACAACCAACCTGTTTCTCAAAAGATTCTAAAAGATTAATTAATGTTAGTTTTGATACAATGAAACAGCTGCACGAAGACAATCGTAGCTGTTTTTTTATTTAATACCAGCCTCTTCTTGCGGCGTTGATGATCGTGCTTAAATTTAAAATCAAAGTATACCTGATTCGTTTTCCGTAATCCTTAAATCCAGGTTCAAAGCCTAAAGTAGATTGTACCGGAAAGTATATTTCAAGGAAATCTGGGATTAATCTTACTTTCACACCGCTATCCCAAATAAACTGAGTCGGATTGTTCTTATTTTTGTAAACTCCGGCATCTGCGTAAATATGGAAAATTTTCCATACGCTGGTATCAACATTGACTGAAGTAATAAATTGGTTAACGGTTCCTGGGATAAAAGATTTAAAACCGCCATCAGCCAAAATGAATTGTTGAGAGAGAATTCCTCCCGTAGCACTTTGTCCCAAGAGGTTATAGGAGAAAGAGTAGTCAGAAACTCTTGCAATTCCGAAGTCGAAAGTATTGTTTCGGGTTTCGTTTCTGGCAAAATATCCGGCAAATAATCTTAAACTTAATTTCTGTCTCGGTGCAAATTCCCATCTGTAAAAAGCTTCCCCTGTGATTTTGTTAAAATCTTTCATCGCCTGAGTGCTGATGCTGAAGCTTTTCTCATGAATCATCTGGTTGTCGGCGTATCCATATCCCAAAGCCCACAAATTATATTTGTCATAATCACGGTCTGCAATCATTTTTGCATTCAGATCTCTCTGAAAATAATTGTATGAAAAATTCACACCCTGACTAACAGTGCTTCGCGGATCTTTTCTGAAATTGATATTCGAATATAAAGAACCTTTACGGTACGCCAGATCATAATCATAATGAAAATACGATCCGGAAACTCCTAACGTCAGACTTTGGATAATACTTTCAGCGGGAAGAAAAGAGTATGCAACCGCGCCCGAACCTGTGAGTTTTCCTGTTCCGGTACTGAAAGATGGGGTGATTGAATATAAAAACTTCTGATCAAACAACGATTGGTTTTTAAAATTCATCCCGATCAAAAATTTGTCATACGTATTGGTAAAACGGATTCTCGGGTTCAGGTAAATTTCATTGAATTCCGGATTGGGAATATCTTTGATCAGTTTAAATTTAATTTTTTTTGAATTTGAAAATAATCCCTTGGTATACAAAAAGTTATCCCTATAATTGGCTTCCGGAAAAATGTAATCGTCATTTAAAGTAATCTTATAAATGTTTTCGGCAGGAAGATTAACGGTTTTCTGTCTTTCATTTTTCTCCGTTTCTATCCAGTACGATTTTCTCTCACCGTTTCTGGTTTGAGTTTCCAGTTTTACGGGAATTGCATCATCTGTATTTTTTGCAATCCTTATTTCTAGAGAATCTTCTTTTGTCTTAAATTTTTTAAGTTTAAAATTAACTCTGTTTTTATGCTTCAAAAACTCACTTAAGTAATCTGTAGAGTGTTCTTTTTGAGAAAGCTCTTTCAAAAACGCTTCAGGATTGATGGGTCTGTCTCTGTTTTCTGCGATATATTTTTTCACTAAATCATTGAAGTTTCCTTCACCCATTTTATTGGCCGAAAAACTAAAAAGACTTCCCGTCTCAAAACTGCTGATGGCCATATCGTTGAAATTACTCAAAGCAGAAAATGGCTCATCAATTTTTTGGTCTAAATTCTGAGACATAATGTATTGATATGCCAAACCATAGCGGTCAAGCAACTTGACATCGGATGCGTGAAACCATTTTAATGGCTTGATTCCTAAAATATTTGTTTCGGGAAGATTGCCCAAAAGTTTGGTTTCTCCGTAGAATTTTTTCAGATATTGAGTTTCAAGATAAGATTTCAGTCCGTTTTTGAACCAGTGGTGATCTTCTTTATCGATGATAAGGCTTTCGTCTAAAATTTTCTTGGCGATAATTCCAAAATAGTCGAGGTCAATTTTTTCAGGATCTGTGAAAAGTTTTAATCGATATTTCCAAAAAACGATGTCATTGTTTCCAAAAAAATCTTCCTTAGTTCTGAATTTATCTGAAATAAAAAGACGTTCGGGGACATAACCGATTTTTTCTTTGATAAATTTTAAATGCAGAGGAAGATAAAATTCCAGATTCTGAATTTCCTGCGGAGTGATATTATAACCAAATTTTATTTCAGTATGAATATCTTCCGTATTCACATTAATCGTTGGGAACTGGTTTTGAGAAATAATAAATTCAGGATCGGAATCTAAATATCCGTTGAAAGAATTGATGTTGTTCTGTTGAAGATTTCCTTCCACAAAATAATTAATCGGGAGATCAAAATTAACCGTCCAATGGGTATTGAAGTTCACCGATTCTTCGGTGTCGAGGTAATTTCTTTTAGAAATATTGTCCGGATCAAAATGATCCGGAACAATAAAGAAATATTTTAAAGCGATGTTGTTTTCAGAAGTTCCGTAACCTGTAAAATTTTTATCAGGAAGCTGAATCTGATACTGTAAATCTAATGTAATGCTTTCGCCAACTTGCAAAGGTTGATTTAAAACAAAAAATAAATTTTCTTCAGAAACATTGCTGACGGAAACGGGCTGATTCTTTACGCTATTAATTTTAAAATCTAAAATTTCACCTAATGCTTCCGGCTTTGCAAAATGGAGACTGTTATTTCGATCTTCGAGTTTTCGGTAGACCAAAGAAGTTCCTCTTTTGTTGTAAGCGGCCACCCAATTGAGAAGTTTAATGCTGTCTAAAGGCTTTCCAGAATGATTGTGGTAAACAATTTCCTGATTAACTTCCAGAATTTTTTTATTTTGAGATAATTTTGCAGCAATATAAATGCTGTCTTTTTGTGCAGAAACCTGTACAACTCCCCAAAACAAAATAAAACAAATACTAAACTTTTTCAAATTGATGATAAAGCATCAAATATAACTTATTTTAAATACAATAAAGATGATTTTACTGCTGAATTGCTTTTTTTTCTAAAGAACTCAAATAGGCTTTCCAACCTTCATTTTTGTAAGTTACAGCGGCTTCTCCAGGATTTTCAGATTTGTAAATCCCTCTTCCTACGATGATGAAATCAGTATGAAGTGTTTTGAAAACATGATCAGGTGTGTTATACTGCTGACCCTTTCCGTCTCCAGAATCTGCAAGGTTCACGCCTGGAGTAAACAATAAGATTTCTTCAGGAATCGCATTTTGAGAAACACCACCAATCACGTTTGGATGCGAAAGAGCAACTTTTAAAGCTTCTTCTCTGTAGCTGTTTGTGGTTAAAGTTCCTTTAGAAGACATTCCGATAATCGCAACAACGCCTACGTTTTTGAAACAGTCTAAAGATTCAAAACCGCCAATCACCTGAGAAGTGACGAAGTCTGCCCAATCTGTAATTTTGAAAACTCCGCTTGTAAACTGAAGTTCCTGGGTATTTCCAATGTCAGCAAATTTTCTGTCTTCCATTAATAAAAACTGATGTTTTGCAGCCAGTTCTTTCAACGGAACGATTGTATTTTGATAATCGAAATCTGAAATAATATCGATGTGTGTTTTTAAAGCAATGATGTGTGGACCAACTTTATCTGCCAATTCAAGCAGCTCTTGTGTAGTAGTCACATCTGCAGAAGCAATAAGGTTTGATTGTTTTGCTAAAGCAGTTTCTAATAATTTTTTTGAAACCGAATGTTGTGCATTTTCATACTTTTCCTGATATGAAAGTCTTGTTTTTTCTTCAAACTGGATGTGGTTTCCGGCAAGAAAATCCTGAATTCTTTTTACTTCTTCATCAGATAGTTCCCCTTCTTCCTGAAGAATAGTACAAACTTCTGAAATGTTGAAAAGGGTATGAACTCTATAACCTTTACTTTCCAAAAGCTGTTTACCGCCTTGTTCTCTGTCTAGAACAACCACGATATCGGCTACTTTAAGATCTTCTTGCTCAACTTCAGCAATGGTTTCTATCAAAGATTTTCCGGAAGTAATCACGTCTTCTACCAACAGACAGTTTTGCCCTTTCTGGTAAATTCCTTCGATTAATTTCTTGGTACCGTAGTTTTTAGCCTCTTTTCTTTTGATAATTAATGGAATATAGCTTTCAAGAGACATCGCCGTAGCCATCGGAAGTGCAGCATAAGGAACTCCGCAAATCAAATCAAAATTATCCAAAGGAAGCATTTCCAATAAATAATTGGCCAAATTTTTTAAAATTTTAGGATCTGAAGCCAGAGGTCTTAAATCAACGTAAAACGGACTTTCAATTCCGCTTTTTAAGGTAAATCTTCCGAATTTGATGATGCCAAGCTTGTAGCACTCTAAAAAGAATTCTTTTTTACTTTCCATTATTTTTTATTAGATGTTGCAAATTTAAGGAAATGATGTTAAAAGTCAATTGTGAATTTTGCTTCACGAGTAAATAGTGAATTTAAATTTGAAATTTTTATCAATATTTTAAAACTAACAAAGAAGTTGATTCAAATTCAATTTAAAGTTCATAAAAAAAACCATCCCGATTAGAAATGGTTTTGAATTTTAATTTACAATTTCGGCATCAATTATTTTTGAGCCCTCAGTGCCATATTTTCTCTCAGCTTCCCAAAGTAGAAACTTATCTACTTCTCTGATTAGTTTCGGAATTGCTAAAGATAATACCGCTAAATCATCTAAAACTCCCGCAACTATAACGAAATCAGGAATGATATCAATAGGAGAGATTACATAGAGAAGACCAACTAACGGTAGAATAAGATCTATCGATTTTACGGGGTATTCTCCTTTTCTCCACATTTTCACCATTCTGAAAATGTCAGGAATTTTTTTTACGAAGCCTTTGTGGCTGATAGCTTCTTTAGCTAAATTGAGTTTTGAATATTTCATTTTGTGTTTATTTTTAAAAATAATTTTAACTCTATAAATTTCGCAAATTCTATACCAAGTAATTATAATATTAAGTTAAAGTTATTTAATGATATTATCAATAAACTGATGGATAGATTCAGCGTCCCAATCAGTTGCAGCGTCTTCTTTAATGAGAATTCTTCCGTTTTCATCGAGTAAGAAAGTCGTGGGGAAGGCTTTCGGAAGTATCTTTTCAGAGATTGGGCTTTGGGCAATATATACAGGAACAGTATAATTATTTTCTTTTAAAAATTTTCTGACAGCTACTTCTTCATCTTTCATCGCAATTAAAACGAAGTCAATATTTTCCTTTCGTCTATCGTATAATCTTTGGATTGATGGCCATTCTTTTCTGCATGGCGGACACCAGGTTCCCCAAAAATTCAAAAAAACAGGTTTGTTTCTGAAGTTTTTCATATTGGTACTCGGAACATTGATTCCCTGAAGGTCGATGTCATAGTCATCAGCTTCAATATGTACAGCGTTTTCTACCGTTGCAATCGGGAAAAACAGATCTTTCAGAGAATTTCTGATTCCGGGAACTAAAAATATAGCTCCTAAAACAGCAAGTACAACGACGTATATAATTAATTTTTTCATGTTGATTTTTATTGTTTTAAAGGTTACATGGAATCGTTTACTTTCATATCTGTCTTGAAGCAAAACAAATTATGCGATTTCATAATAACTCTAAAATTTCCTGAATCGAATCTTTCCCCCTGTTTCTTGAATAATAAACCTGCAGGTCATTATAAAATGATTCTTTCGGGTATTCTTCAGGATTTGCTTTGAATTTTAATAATAAATCGTGTCCAAATTTTGGTCTTGGTCCCCATGAATTTCTCACATTAAAATCTTTGTCCAATATAATAACTTTTGGGATAGATTGTGTACCATTGGTCAAAAATTGATCAATCAGGCTACTGTCGCTGTCTCTAAGGAAAATTTTCACTTCATTTTGACCTTCAAAAAATTTCACCAAAGCCGGAACAGTTGCACTGGCATCACCACACCAGGCCTCAGAGATGATTAAAATTTTTCCGTCGAAGTTTTTTGATTTGAGTTCATTCAATTGTTCTTCGTCGATGACAAACTTCTTCAGCGTTCTGTCCATTCTCTGAATGCCGAGTTCGTAATAAGGTTTGTATTCAATGTCTTTTTCGTTGTCAGGATTATTCAATCTCTGATTGGCAATTTGAAGATATTCGTCGAAGGTTATGGCTTTGTCCCAGTAATTTTGCATTACCTAAAATATTTATGTTTAAAATTGATTTAAATTTCTCGTTTTGTTGATCAAAAAAAGATCGGCCAAAACAAAAGCCGCCAGACTTTCAACCACAGGCACTGCTCTCGGAACAACGCAAGGATCATGTCTGCCTTTTCCTTCTACGGTTACGGTATTTCCATCTTTATCAACACTGTTTTGAGGTCTTAAAATGGTCGCAACAGGTTTGAAAGCTACTCTGAAATAAATGTCCATTCCATTTGAAATTCCACCCTGAATTCCACCTGAAAGATTTGATTTTGTTGTAAAATCGGTGTTGAATTCATCATTATGTTCGCTTCCGGTCATCTTTGCGCCGCAAAAACCGCTTCCGTATTCAAAGCCTTTGCATGCATTGATATTCAGCATTGCTTTTGCCAATTCTGCCTGCAATTTAGAAAAAATGGGTTCGCCAATTCCAACCGAAACATTTTTGATGACACAAGTGATTGTTCCTCCAATCGTGTTTCCTTCTTTTTTGATTTCTTTGATTTTTGAAATCATTTTTTCGGCAGTTTCTGTATCCGGACAGCGAACTTCATTGCTTTCCGTTTTAGAAAAATCTAAAGCCTGATAAGGTTTTTCGCAGAAAATTTCACCTACGGAAGAAACATAAGCATTGATTTCAATATCAGACAAAAGTTGCTTCGCCAAAGCTCCTGCAACGACCCAATTGATGGTTTCGCGTGCCGAAGACTTACCACCGCCACGATAATCACGGATTCCGAATTTTTGATCGTACGTAAAATCAGCATGACTCGGGCGATAAGATTGAGCGATGTGATCATAATCTTTCGACTTCTGATTTTCATTTTCAATCATAAAACCAATCGGAGTTCCTGTAGTTTTTCCTTCAAAAATTCCTGAAAGAAATTTCACCGTATCACTCTCTTTTCTTTGTGTAACGATTGCTGACTGACCTGGTTTTCTGCGGTCAAGCTCGTATTGAATTTTGTCTATATCGACTTCCAGCCCTGCCGGAAAATTATTGATAATTCCGCCGTAGGCCAAACCGTGACTTTCGCCGAAAGTCGTCAGGCTGAGCAGATTCCCTAAAGTATTGAACATAGTACAAAATTACCGATTTTTATTCAGATAATAAAGTCTTTGAATGGTTACTGTCTATAGGAGTTTTTGATTTTTTCTGTGATTTTTTTGACCTGCTTTTGTTCTTCAGGATTCATTTTTTTTGAAATGAAACCTTTCCGGATGTCATTTTTATCAATAAGTTGAGGGAAAACTCCTGCCTTTTGATAGTCAAAAATATAACTTTCAGAAATCGCCGGAATAGGAGTGTCGAAGTTGAAGGGATATTTTTCTGAAACATTAAATTTTAAATTTCCTGCTTCAAAAGAATGATACTTTTTATTTTCGTAGGTTGAAGGTTTGTATAATTGCTTCCATTCAAATTTCCCCATAAATGATGACATTCTGAAACTGGGAATCAACTGTGCAAGTACACTTGGGAAAGCTATGAAGAAAATGAAAATTAAGCTTAAAAAAGAATAGGCAATCATAGATTTTCTTTTTGTGAAAAAATCTAAAAGCATCACAAAAATAATTACAAAAAACACATCAATAAAAAATCTGTATTGTGCTGAAAATAGTAAAACTAAAGCACTTTTTATAATCAATGAAATACAGATAAAAGTGAGCGTTTTATTTTTTTTAATGAAAGTAACAATAGTAAAAATAAGTAAACTCAGAACAAATAAAATATTGATCACTGATTTTATTCCATTTAAAAAAAACCAGTTTTTTATGTAATCGAATGTTGAAAATTTCTGAATTTCTTCGTAAGAATATTGGTTGTCGAAAGTTTTTTGGATGGCGTATTGAGATGAAGAATTTAACAATTCTACATTGGGTTTCCAACTGAATCCAAAATCAATCATTGAGACCGGGAAAACAGGATAGCCGAATGTCCAGATATTTTTAAAACAAAATAAAAAGAGAATTAAAATTCCTGGAAGGAAGATTTTAAAATGAGATTTAAGAATAAAAATAGAGTAGAGGAATGTCAAAATCGGCAACCAAATCATTGTTGGCTTTATCGCAAAAACAAAAACCGAAAATGCAAATAGCAGAGAAGTATTTTTATTATTTACTAAAATCTCATTTAATAAAATTAAAGAAAATACAATCACCGGCAAATCAGGACTTGGAGATTGGGAAAACAAGAACAATATTGGAAGAAAACATAATTGAATCCAGCTTTTGTTTTCAATGATGTATACTAAGTAAATGACGAGTAAAACTGCATTTATTCTTAAAAAAGGATCAAAGAAATTAGAAAATCCAGCTTCGAAAATATGCCAGATTGACATTTGTCCTAAGACAAGATCAAGGTTTGAAATACCTTTTACCAAACCGTATTCACGCAGCCATTGTATGCTCGGTAAATAATATCCAAAATGGTCTAAGATATAAGGATAAAACGAGCTGCAGAATAAAATAATTAATAAACTTAAAGTAAATAGAATATTATCCTTTTCTGAGAATTTATAAAAATTCAGGAATAATTTCTCTTTAAAAAAATAAAATAATCCAATTAAGATTGTGGGAATTTCAATAAAAATATTTAATGGAATAAAGAAAGAAAGTACTGTCCAAATCATACTTATTCCGAAAATTCCAAACACCAGTTTTCCTGAAATTCCTTCAAAAAGCTCATTCTTGAAAATAGTCTCTAGAAGTTTACCCCAGCCTAAAAGAGTGGGAATAATGATAATTGAAGTGAGTAAGATGAAAAGCATAAAAAAGATTGCCTAAAAATAAGCAATCTTTTTAAAGTTTTTGAAATGATTTATCTATTTTGGCTGTACTCGCCCACTTTTTCTATCCTGTGATCTACCCAAAGTATATCCTGTTGCACCACCAATGATACCGCCAACTACGGCACCACCACCACGGTTTTTCTTATTAACAATGGCTCCCAATGCAGCTCCACTGACTACCCCAATTGCGGTACCTTTCGCAGCTTCACTGATTCCTTTTTTCTTAGCAGTAGTTCCTTGTGAAGAACCGCCTCCGTTGCTTGCAACGCTATTATTAGAAGAAGGAGTGTCTCTGTACACCGTTCTTGTTTCTCTTATTACCTGTGGTTTTGCGGCTGCCACGGCTGCTTTCTCTTTCTGAACTTCCGCTATACTGTCGGTTCTTTTTTGTGTTTCGTAAGCAAATCTTTCTTTTTCAATAGCCAATTTTTGCTTTTCTATTTCAAGTTGTCTTGCCTGAAATTCTATTTTTTGTTGTTCGAGCGTCTTTTCTGCAACTTGATCGTCTTTCTTACAGGCTGTGAGAGTAATTACTGACACGAGTCCTGCTAACAATATATTTTTCATAACTCAAATTTTTAAAATTGATAAACTTTACAGCTTGTTGATGTGGTATGTTCAATTATGAAGCCAAGGTTTAGTTAAGAAAATGTTAAAGTTTTAAAGTTCTTAATTCAGAGACTCAGTGAAGGTCTTATTGAAAATAAAAAACTCCGATCAAAAGATCGGAGTTTTTTTGCGAGGTGCCTAGCGGATTCGAACCGCTGTAGATGGTGTTGCAGACCACTGCCTAGCCGCTCGGCCAAAGCACCGTTTAGAGTGGTGCAAATATAATGAAATTTATATTTTTTCCAAATTTTTCAGGCAATTTCTTTTGTTCCGATATTATCTATTTCGTTTTTGGCCTGTTTTTCAGCCATGTAATTTTTAAAGTTAATTACTCTGGTATCCGTCATAGCGTCGTGCAATCCATCTGTTCCGAAAAAAGTAAGAGCTTCAAACGGAATTACCCTGTAAAGACTGCGTAACAGATATTGCTTTTTGTTTGGCCTTTCTCCGTCAATACTTATGACTTTGGTTCCAGTTACATATTTTCCCGGTGTTTTTCCGTCAGAATAATATTCCCACAGATAAAAATAGATAAATGCAACCAACGCACCAATGAAAATATCCCAAAGAAAGCCACCATTATTAAAAAAGAAGAAAAATCTGCTGTATGTAATACTATAAAGTAATTGAGATATAACTGCCAGTATGATATGAATAACTGCAAGAACAATAAGATCAATTAAATTGTTGACAAATCTTGTTGGCAGCGAAGCTTTTTGTCTGTCGACAATTTGTAAATATTTTCTCATAATTATTACCAGTTTCTAGTTTTATAAAAAGTTTAAAATCCCTTTAAAGTAAATCTTAAATTGGCATTGGTGTCAATCACAGCCGTGATTCCGGAATCGTTTAGAAGAATCTGATGAGGCTTCAGATTAGACACTTTTCCCGTCATTTTAAGGCCTTTGTAATATTCTTTGTTAAAGGCTTCTTCGATGCTTTTTTTTGATGTAGTTTCCAATTCAGCGGTAGGAATTCCGTATTCGTCTTCAATCATTTTCACTATTTTTCCTTTGAAAAGAGAAGTGGCTAATTTCTGAAGGATGTTGGATGTTTTAAGCTTAAATTTTGTGTCCGAAAGTACTATTTTTCTTTTAGTTTCGTCATAAACAGGAATGCCCGAAATAAAAGCTGTTCCTTTCACATAACCTTCTGTGTCAGCTTCTATCATAATTCGGTTTGCTTCACCGTATACTTTGATACTCGAAATTTTTACCTTAGAATCTCTAATGTCAAATTCTTTATTTAGAAAAGTTTTTTTCGCAATATTTGTCGCTTCAGAAAACGGAATATTCGCAGTGGTCTGCAACACAAACTGGTCTGCTAGTAACGGAATAAAATTAAAATTCATTACTGCTTTTGCAGGTTGCGAAGCTTCAGGTTTTGTTCCTGTATAGGTTTCCGAGAAAATATCGATGCCGATGTTGGTGTTAATTTGATTTCCATAGAATTTTAACGGTGTAATATTGACATTAATTGGTGTGATTTTCAGCCAGGTATTATATTCCTCAGAAATATTAAAAGGTTGCGAAAATGCATTCCACGCCAAAACTGCATATTGTTGGAAATTCAACTGTGAAGCCATTTGCTGGTCTATCGTTTTGCAAAAATTATATTGTTGTTCCTTTAGACTTTTTTCAACCAAAGAAGTAATTGGAATTTGAATTTTTCCAAAATCTAGAACAGGTTTTTTCACCCATTTGAATCCCATCGGCTGAGTAAAAGTGCTGATAGACCAGTTGTTTTTAAAATCTAATGCCGTTTTAAAATACATGACCGTTTCAAAAGTCGTCTCCTGATATGTATAAACTCCCAATGTACCGATGCCCTTTTCTGCCCAGATTTTTAACGGAACTTCAATCAATATGCTCTGATTTGTACTTCCAACCAAGCGTATTGGTCGGGTTTTCCAGACTTTTACTTTAAATTGGTCATTATCATTGTCTGTGTAAGAATCATCTTGGAAAATCAGATCCTTTACCGAGGCATTAATCATATTGCTGATTTCCGACAACGGAATTGTAACAGGCATCGTAATGCTCGATTTTATTTTCGGAAAATTATAAATAGCATATCCGGACGTGTTACTCTGTCCAAAAATTACAACAGAAAGAAATAGAAATAATATGTTAAATATCTTCACTATGTTTTGCTTTTTTTAAAACTGAAAATTACTCAATTTCCGTAATTCCGCCTAATAAAAAACTTTTTTCCAGCTCAATACTTGCGCCTTTCATTTCACCTTTCATGGGCGGACTGGTTTTGGTAATTCTTAATTTGATGTAAGAAATCTGATTAAATTTCTCGTTGATTTTGGTAATAATTCTTCCTGCAACATGTTCAAGTAATTTAGATTTAATCTTCATCTCGTCATGAATGATCTCATTTATATCCGCATAACTTATTGTATCATTCAAATCATCAGAAACTGCTGCATCCCACAAATCGGTATGGATTTCTGCATTTAAAATATAATACGTTCCGATGATGTTTTCTTCGGGAAGAACGCCGTGGTAAGCGTAGATTTTTACGTCTTCTAAGAATATTTTTGACATAGATTGTAGATATATTTAAATAAAAAAGTACTCGTTATGAGTACTTAGTGTTTTAGCAATTTCCTGGAATATATTCTCCTTTGGGGACACATACCGGACCATAACATCCTATGATGCATTCTTCAAAGGTTTCACACGTCAAATTGCAGATGAAATTAGGTCCGCCACTACCGTTAATGTTTTTTAAGCTAGTTCGGTTTAATTTTTTTAATTTTTTCATTATAGATATTTTTGTATTCCAAATATAATGAATTATTTATATAAAAATTAAAACCCTCAAAGAATAATTGTAAATTTATTTAATACTTTTCGAAAGATCAAGCATTGCTTCAATGGGCTTTAGTGCTCTAAGTCGAAGTTCTTCGTCGATAAGAATTTCAGGAAGTTCATATTTCATACACAGATACAATTTTTCCATTGTATTTCTCTTCATGTAAAAACATTCTGAGCAGTTACAGCTTTCGTCAAAAACCAAAGCAGGAATCAGTTCTTTGTGTGGTGCACGTTTTCTCATTTCGTGAAGAATTCCTTCCTCAGTAGCAATAATAAATTTTTGGCAGTCGTCTTTTTCCACAAAATTTAAAAGTGCAGAAGTCGAACCGATGAAGTGAGCCAGTTTTAAAACTGCTTCCTCACTTTCAGGGTGAGCGATCAGTTTTGCATCTGGATTTTTTGCCAACTGTTTTGCAATTCTCTCCATTGAAAAAGCTTCATGAACGATGCAGCTTCCATCCCAAAGAATCATATCACGACCCGTTTTTTGAGATAAATATCTTCCTAAGTTTTTATCCGGAGCGAAAATAATAGGTCTGTTTGTAGGTAAAGCTTCAATCACCGTTTCAGCGTTTGAACTGGTTACGATGATGTCACTTTCTGCTTTGGTTTCTGCGTTACAGTTGATATACGTTGCAATCAAAGCGTTCGGATGCTGCTCACGCATTTTTCTCAAACCTTCACCTGAACATCCGTCTGCCAAAGAGCAACCTGCCATTGTATCGGGAAGAACTACTTTCTTCGTTGGGTTCAGAATTTTTGCAGCTTCTGCCATAAAATGTACTCCACAGAATACAATCATGTCAGCATCCGTGTCTTTTGCCTGTCTTGCTAGTTGAAGAGAATCTCCAAGGAAATCAGCAATATCCTGAATTTCTCCCGGTTGATAATAATGCGCCAGAATTACGGCATTTTTTTCTTCTTTCAGTTGGAGAATGGCTTTTACCAAATCTTCTCCTTGAGGAATTGCGATATCTTTCAAATCTAAAAATCCTTTTACAGGAAGTGTAGATTTAGCTTTTTCTAATGTTTCGGTACTCATGTTGAGCTATGTTTTTGTTATCAAAATTAAAGGTAAGAAATAAGAAGTTAGTAGTGATTAAATTTGATTTTTTAACGAATCAAACTTCCATCATCCCGCTTCCAACTTCCAATCTTTATTTTCCGATAAAACTTTTTATTAAACTTTCTATTTCTATTTTTGCCTGATTCAAATCGTTGTTGATCACGATTTCGTCAAATTCTATCGCATAGGTAAGCTCTTCTTCGGCTTTTTCTACACGGGTTTTTATGGTTTCGGCATCATCCGTTCCTCTTGAATTCAATCTTCGTTCCAATTCAGCAATCGAAGGTGGTTCTATGAAAATGGATAATGCTTTTTCGCCAAAATATTTTTTTAATGAAATTCCGCCTTTTACGTCTACATCAAAAATAACAACTTTTCCCTGATTCCAGATCTTTTCTACTTCAGATTTTAAAGTTCCGTAATATTTATCGGTGTACACTTCCTCAAATTCCACAAAAGCCTCTTCAGAAATTTTCTGTCTGAATTCGTCAGGCGAAATAAAGTGATAATCAATCGCATGAATTTCACTTCCTCTCGGCTGTCTCGTTGTGCATGAAATGGAAAATTCCAGTTCCGGAATTGCTTCCAGAGAATGTTTTACCAATGTCGTTTTTCCACTTCCCGACGGCGCTGAAAATATGATGACCTTATTCATAAATAATAAGAGATAAATTATAATTGATTTTTATTCAACTTTTTACTTTTAACTTGGCTCTTTTATCTTTTTACAAAACGTTTAACGTTTGTTCTTTAATTTTCTCCAAATCATCTTTCATCATCACCACCAATTTCTGAATTTCTGCGTGATTGGCTTTTGATCCTAAAGTATTGATTTCTCTTCCGATTTCCTGTGAAATAAAACCAAGTTTTTTTCCATTAAAATCTTCATTTTCCATCACTTCAGAATAATATTTTAAATGCTGGGAAAGTCTAACTTTTTCTTCCTGAATGTCTAATTTTTCTGTAAAATAAGCCATTTCCTGATAGAAACGAGTTTCATCAACGTTCTCAAACTCTTTTAAAGTTTTCATGTAACGTTCTTTCACCGCATCAATTCTTACTTGCTCGTAAGGAACTACCTCTGCCAAAGATTTATCGATATTTCTAATGTTTCGTTCTAATTCTTCGTGAAGAATTTTTCCTTCCGTTTTTCTGAATTCCTGAAATTTATCAACTGCGTTATTTACAATTTTCGCCAAAGATTCCCATTCACCTTCCGTTAATTCGTCCGGTCTTGAAGTGATAGCATCCGGAAGTCTTACCGCCATTTTCAGGTATTCGAAATCCGGTCCGTCAGAAGCGATATTTTTAAGCTCATTCATGTAAGAATCGATTAAACTTCTGTTGATTTTCACATCATTGGTTTCTTCAAGATTCTCGATATTGATATAGCAATCTACCTTTCCGCGGATGATTCTATCGTTCAGAATTTTTCTTACTTCAAATTCTTTTTCTTTGTAACGTAAAGGAATCTTGATATTCAAATCAAAGCTCTTGCTGTTCAGTGATTTAATATCGATCGAAATTTTTTTCCCTTCAAAAACACCTTCGGCTCTACCGAAGCCGGTCATTGATAAAATCATACTTTTTTATTGTCGTACAAAGATAAACATTTAACTCTATAGTTTTGCTAAAGTAAAATGTCGGGAAGCTGGAAGCGGGAAGATAACAATGCTTGTGCTATTTAATGAATATTCATATTTTTGTCTGTTGGCAGAATATTGTAAATAATTAAATTTTAAACTTCCATCTCCCAGCATCCATCTTCCAGCAAATACTGTACTAAGAAAACTAACTCATTTTCGTAAATTAGCAGAGTGAAAAATAAAACTTTAATCTCTGTTGTAGGCACTACCGGAATTGGCAAAACAAAACTAGCTATAGAACTTGCTAAACGATTTAATACAGAAATTATTTCCTGTGATTCCCGACAGTTTTTTAGCGAAATGAAAATAGGAACTGCCGCACCTTCGGAAGACGAGCTTTCACAGGCAAAACATCATTTTATCGGTCAGCTTTCTGTAAAAGATTATTATTCGATCGGTCAGTTTGAGCATGATTCTTTGGAATTATTAGACCAGCTTTTCGAAAAATACGACATCGTCATTATGGTCGGCGGAAGTATGATGTATGAAAAAGCGGTAATTGAAGGATTAAATGATTTGCCTGAAGCCAACGAAAAAAATCAGGAAAAGCTGGAGGCTATCTGGAAAACTGAGGGAATCGAAAAACTTCAGGAAATGCTGAAAGATTTGGATCCTGAATATTATGAAAATGTGGATATTCATAATCAGAGAAGGCTTTTGAGGGCAATCGATATTATCTGGCAAACCGGGAAAACATATTCTGAAAATATTTCTGAAAGTACTACACCGAGAAATTTCAAAACAGTAAGAATCGGCATTGAGGCACAAAGGGAAATCGTTTATGACAGAATCAATCTGCGTGTTGATAAAATGATGGAAAACGGTTTGCTTGATGAGGCTAAAAGTCTTGACGAATTGAGAAAATCTCAGGAAGGAAGGAATCTAGCTTCACTCAATACAGTTGGTTATTCAGAACTTTTTAAATATTTTGACGGAGAATGGGATCTGGATTTTGCGGTTTCTGAAATCAAGAAAAACTCAAGAAGATTTGCAAAACGACAGTTGACTTGGTATAGGAAGGAAGAGAATATTCATTATATACAGGTTGGATATTCTGAAAGAGATTTTAGTGGGTTGATTGAATATATCATTGAGCAAATTCAAAATTAATTTTTTTTAAACGCAAAGTTTTATCTAAAAACTGTATCATTTTTAAGGATCAAAGAATAGCGACAATGTCGCCTAATGCAACAGCTTCGTCAGAATCAATTTTATTGATTCCAATCTTTGCTCCTTAAAAATTACGCATACCTTAAATAAGACTTTGCGTTTAAATTTGAACAATTAAGATTTTTATTAAGAAGTTAAGTTGAATTAAGAAAATATCAAATAGATTTTGAAAAGCATTGAAACTAAAAGCGAAGCTCAACTTAATATTTCTTAACTCCTTAAATAATCCTTAATGTTTCAAAAATGTTTAAACAAAAAAAATGCGATCCCGAAAGACCGCACTTCAAACAATATAATTAATTTACTACTTCCATCCGCCACCTAAAGCTCGGTATAAATCCACAATACTGCTTAATCTCTGTCTTTTTACGGACGCAAGATTAAGTTCAGCCTGTAAAGAATTTCCCTGAGCGGTAATCACTTCCAAGTAATTGGCCATTCCGCCTTTGTACAACATTTCGGCACTTTTGATTCCGTTTTTCAACGTTGTTACCTGTTCGCTTGCTTTTTGTTCCTGAACTTTTAAACTTTCATTAGAAACTAACGCATCAGAAACTTCACCAACTGCATTCAAAACAGATTGACGGAACGCCAAAACGTTTTTCTCCCTTTGAATTTTAGCAACATTTAAATCTGTTTTCAACTGTCTTTTCTGGAAAATAGGTTGTGTTAATCCTCCTAAAACAGAACCGAATAGTGAAGCCGGAATTGAAAACCAATTATCAACTTTAAATGAATTGACTCCGCCATTTGCGGTGATTTTTAATGCAGGATACATGTTTGCCTGAGCAATTCCCACCAGTGAATTAGATTCCAATAAAACCAATTCCTGTTGACGAACATCTGGACGACGGCTCACCATTGCTGCCGGAAGTCCCGCAGAAATATCCTGTGGTAAAGAAGTGTCAGACATTTCAATCGTTCTGTTGACTTTGTTCGGATTTTCACCGACCAAAATACTTAAAGCATTTTCCTGAATGGCAATATTTTGCTCCAGTTGAGTGATCAAAAGTTCTGTCGATTGTTTTTGAGCGGTTGCCTGCTGAACTCCTAATGAAGTCGTATCGCCACTTTGCCACAGTTTTTCTGTCAGAGACAGGGTATTGGTGCTTAAATCTAAATTTGATTTTGCAATCTGCAATTGTTTATCGAGCATCAATAAGTTATAATAACCCTGAGCAATCGCCGCAACAACTTGTGTCTGAATGGCTTTTGTCGCTTCGTAAGTCTGCAGATACTGCATTTTTGAAACTTCCTGCTGATTTTTGATTTTGCCCCAAATATCAGCTTCCCAAGATAAATTGAATGCTGCATTATAATCTTCAACGTGACTTTGACCTAAAAATAAATTTAAGCTTTGCCCATTCATGCTGTTCTTAGAAGGTTTTGAAATCTGTGCCGAAACTCCGAAACCAACATCAGGATATTGAAGATATTTTGCCTGTTTCAGTTTTTCCTGTGAAGAAGCGACCTGTTTTAAGGCAATTTGTAAGTCGTAATTATTTTTAATTCCTTTTTCGATTAAATCCTGTAAAATGGGATCATTGAAAAATTGTTTCAACTCCAAATTGGCTACACTTGCGGTATCGGCTGTTGCGGTATATTTGAATGTTTCGGGAAGTTCAGGTTTCGTTTCCTGATATGCCAATTTTGGCACACAAGAAACTGCACCCAATGCAATCCCAAAAGCGATGATTATATTTTTTACTCTTTTCATAAGTCTATATATTTAAATTGATCACAAAACTTTGAGTGATAAGCAAAGTTGTCTTTAGTAGGAGAAAATATTTTGCTTAATTTGAACCATTAAGAACAATTAAGAAGTTAAGTTAGGTTAAGAAAAATCAATAGATTTTTTAAGAATCGTGCTTCAAGCGAAGCTCATCTTCATATTCTTAACTTCTTAAACAAAATCTTAATGGTTCAGAAATTCTTTAAAATTAAATTTGAAGAAAAATTTTTGCGAATTTCAGATCTCAAAGTTTTGTTAATCATTTATTATTAATGTGCTGTTGCTAAAAGTTCCTCCTCCAATTTTTGTTTTTGAAGTCTTTTATTCTTTCTGCTTGGCATTTTTTCATGTAAATACTGGAATATCACGTACATCACCGGAATAATGAAAATCCCGAAGACAACTCCTGTAAACATTCCACCAACGGTGCTGATTCCTATAGAGTGATTTCCTTTTGCAGCTGCACCTTGAGTCCAAACTAATGGAAGCATACCGATGATGAAGGCAAATGAAGTCATCAGGATTGGTCTTAAACGTAATCTTGAAGCCTGAAGAGCAGATTCAATCAATGTTTTTCCAGCTTTTCTTCGCTGAACGGCAAACTCTACAATCAGAATCGCATTTTTCGCCAACAATCCGACGAGCATGATTAAACCAACCTGAACGTAAATATTGTTGTCAATTCCTGCCAATCCTGTGAAAGCAAATACTCCAAAAATCCCTGTAGGAATGGTTAAAATAACCGCAAAAGGAAGAATATAACTTTCATACTGAGCTGCCAATAGGAAATACACGAACAAAATACTTAACATAAATACAAAAGCAGTCTGTCCACCGGTTTTGATTTCTTCACGGGTAATTCCTGTCCATTCATAACCGTATCCACGAGGAAGTGATTTTTGGGCAACTTCTTCTACTGCTTTGATGGCATCTCCGGTACTGTAACCAGGTTTTGGAGTTCCGTTGATGGTCACGGCGTTGAATAAGTTGTTTCTTGAAACTGTTTCTGGTCCGAAAGTTCTTTTTAATGTCACCAAAGTTTTTACAGGAACCATTTCGCCAGTTTTATTTTTAACATAAATTCCTTCCATAGAATTCGCATCAGTTCTGTAAGGAATGTCTGCCTGAGCCATCACTCTGTAATATTTCCCGAATCTGTTGAAATCTGAAACGAAACTACTTCCGTAATAAATCTGCATCGTCTGCATTAATTCAGTTACAGAAACTCCCAATTGATTAGCTTTATCTGTATCAACATCAATCGTGTATTGAGGATTTCCTGCTGCGTACGTTGTAAAAGCAAAAGCAATTTCAGGACGTTTCATTAATTCTCCTATAAATGTTTGAGTGGTTGTTCCCAATTGTTCAAAAGAACCGTTGGTTTTATCCTGCAACATAAATTCAAATCCTGAAACGTTACCAAAACCTTGTACGGTAGGGAAGTTGAAGAAAAATGCGTTGGCATCTTTTACTTGTGCTACTTTTCCTGTCAAGCCCGCAGCAATCTGATCGGGATCTTTCACTTCACCACGATCTTCAAAGTCTTTCAGTTTAATAAAACCTGCGGCATAAGGAGAAGCGTTAGAATTACTGATAAAGTTCATTCCATCGGCAACCCAAAGGTGGTTTTTGGCTTTTTCACCGTTGATGATTTTATCAATTTGTTCAGTGGCTCTGTGCGTTCTGTCTAATGAACTTCCCGGAGGCGTATTCACTGCGTATAAAACAAATCCCTGATCTTCTGTTGGAATAAATCCTGTAGGAGCTTTATTAATTAAGAAAACACTTGCGGCTGTGATCAATGCTAAACCTGTAACGGCAACCCATTTATTTTTAATTAAAAATTTAAGGCTGTAAATATATTTTCTGGTCATTTTGTTGAAGCTCTTGTTGAAAGCATTGAAAAACTTCGCTCCAAAACCTTTTTTCTGACCGTGATCGCCATGTTCTCCCTGAGGATCATTTAATAATAATGCACATAAAGCAGGACTTAATGTCAAAGCATTAACTGCTGAAATCATAATCGCAATCATCAAAGTAAAAGCAAACTGTCTGTAGAAAACTCCCGCTGGACCCTGCATGAAACCAACCGGAATAAACACCGCACACATTACCAATGTAATAGAGATAATTGCCCCGGAAATTTCACTCATTGAGTTGGTAGTTGCCTGTTCGACTGGCATTCCTGTCTGTTCCATTTTAGAATGGACAGCTTCCACGACGACAATTGCATCATCCACCACAATTCCGATGGCGAGTACCAAGGCAAACAATGTCAACATATTGATACTGAAACCAAACATCTGAAGGAAAAAGAATGTACCGATAATTGCTACCGGAACTGCAATCGCAGGAATTAATGTAGATCTGAAATCCTGAAGGAAAATATACACTACAATAAATACCAAAATAAATGCAATCACTAATGTCTCAACAACCTGATGAATCGACGCATCCAAAAAGTCTTTGGAATTGTACATGATGATTGGTTCAACTCCCTTTGGAAGAGTAGTTTTCATTTGCTCAACCTGCTTTTCAATATCAGTTAAAATTTCATTTGCATTAGAACCTGCAGTTTGCAAAATTGCAAATCCTGCTACAGGTTTCCCATCCATTCTGTTGGCTGCGGTGTACGTGTAAGAACCGAATTCTACTCTTGCAACATCTTTTAATCTTAAAAACGAACCGTCACTATTCGATTTGATGGCAATGTTTTCGTAGTCTGCATTTTTGTTTAATTTACCTTTATATTTTAAAATATACTCGTAAGTTTCCTTGCTTCCTTGTCCCAAACGTCCCGGTGCAGCTTCAAGATTATGGTCTTTTACTGCTGCTAAAACTTCCTGTGGAGAAAGATTGTTGGCAGCTAAACGGTCTGGTTTCAACCAAAGTCTCATCGAATAATCTCTCGTTCCGAAAACCTGCGCCTGAGCAACTCCAGGAATACGCTGTATTTGCGGAATTACGTTGATTTTCAAATAATTCTGTAAGAAAAGTTCGTCATATTGTTTTGGGTCGTCACTTGATAATCCCATAAACATAATCATACTGTTCTGAACTTTCTGCGTCGAAATTCCCGCCTGTACAACCTCCTGCGGAAGCTGGCTCATCGCTTTCGAAACACGGTTTTGAACGTTTACCGCAGCATTATCAGGATCTGAACCTTGTTTGAAAAATACGCTCAAAGTCATGGATCCGTCATTACTTGAATTGGAGGTCATGTACGTCATGTTCTCAACACCATTCACGGCTTCCTCAATAGGAACAGCAACGGAGCGGGCAACAACTTCAGCATTCGCTCCCGGATAAAATGCCGTCACCTGTACGCTCGGTGGTGCAATATCGGGAAACAGCGTAATCGGAAGGTTGAAAACCGACATCGCTCCCAACAGCAATAATATAATGGAGATAACCGTAGAAAGTACCGGTCTATCTATGAATTTTTTTAACATAAGAAGTTTATTTTTTAATGTTATTTAAACTTTTAAAGAGCAGTTTTTTAAAACACTTAAGTTTTTTTTAGTTGTATAAATTGAAAACATAAAGTAGACTTGAGATGAAAAATCAAAGATTTTTTTAAAAACTTAAGTGTTCTTATTCTTCATAAATATTTTAACTAAAGATTTCTAAAGTGTTTAAAAATCTTCTCTGACTTTTGTGGTTAAAATTTAAACGCTTTTTACAAAGGTCTTGCTCTTAAAAGACTGTCAGAAGAAATCGCTTTTGGCTGAATGGTCACCCCATCTTTCAACGCTCCGATTCCTGTATAAACGATTTTGTCACCTGCGGCAAGTCCCTCAGAAATAAAGTAGTAACTGTCTGTTTTCCCAGAAATTGTTATTGGTTTGCTGGTTACTTTTTTATCTTTTCCAACAACATATACATAAGTTTTATCCTGTATTTCAAAAGTTGATTCTTGCGGAATAACAAGTGTGTTGGCAAACAATTGTGGCATACGAACTCTACCTGTATTTCCTGTTCTCAAAGCTCCGTTTGCATTTGGGAATACTGCACGAACACTGATTGCACCTGTGGTTTTATCAAACTGTCCGTCAACAATGCTCATCTTACCTTTTTCAGGATAGGTGGTGTTGTCGGCAATAACTAAATCTACCATCGGCATGTTTTTAAGTTTTTCGTTTAAGGTTGCTCCCGGATATTTTTTCTGAAAACCAATAAAATCCAATTCGCTTAAAGAGAAATATGCATAAATTTCGCTGATGTCTGATAACATGGTCAACGGATTGGCATCTGTTCTTGAAATCAAACTTCCTTTTTTGTAAGGAATTCTTCCGATGTAACCGCTTACTGGTGCAGTAATGGTTGTGAATCCTACGTTGATTTTTGCTCCACCGACTGAAGCTTTTGCCTGTGAACCTGCTGCAACAGCTGCTGCATAATTTGCTTTTGCAGTTCTCAGTTGTACATCAGAAACTACTTTTGCAGCAACCAATGGCTGAAGTCTGTCAACTTCCACTTTAGCTTTCTGAATGTTGGCGTTGGCAACCTGTAGATTGGCGTTTGCCATATTCATCTGCTCTCCGTAAGCTCTTGAATCTATTTTGAATAAAGCTTGTCCGGCTCTTACATAAGCACCTTCTTCTACATAAATTTTATCTAAATATCCGTCAACCTGCGATCTTATTTCCACATTGTTTTTTCCTTCCAATGCAGTTGGGAATTCTTGGTAAATAGTTGCGGGTGACGTAGTAACGGTAAATACGGGTAATTCTGGAGCGGGTGGAGCAGCATTATTGCCTTCTGCCGCTTTTGTACAACTTTGTAAAAAAATGATACTCGATATAAGTATGATTAATTTTGCTTTTGCGGTTGTTTTCATTTTAAGTTTTATTTTTTTAATGAAGTGTTAGATTATGTAATGTTGTTTTAATTTTAAATTATGTTATATTTTCTAACGGTGTTAATTAACAAAGCAAAAAAATAACATGATTTGAGTGGCAGATTATTTTGCTATTTCCATAGTTACAGTTTTTAATGTTGATTTTAAATATAAAGGAGGTTTTTGGTGTTATTTTTCTTAACAGTGTTAATGATAAGGGAAAAAAATTGCCAGAAATAATGTAAAGAAGTTATGTTTCATTTTAATAGATTTTCTTTTTTAATTTATAATAATTAAATAATGTTAATTATTCCGTGTTACTTTTCCTAACGGTGTTAATTTTTGGTTCAAAAAAAATTTACAATGATTTAATAAAGGCCGAAACCGTTTCGTCTAAAGTTGTTTTATTCATCGTTGAAGGAATGTCATCGTTTCTCATCATCATAATTGAGATCAATCCGTGAACTGCTGAAAACAGAGCATGAGAAGAGTGACAAGCATTGTTCTCATTTGAACCTTTCTTCTTTATAATTTCAAAAGTACAGTCATACAACATATCCTGGAAAGACGAAAATTCTTCTTTCATCAAACCTTTTCCGCTGCATTGCATTCCGAGACCGAACATCAATTGGTAATATTCTTTATTCTTAAAAGCGAAATTCCAATAAGCATCTACAATTGCGGTAAGTTGATCCTCTGGAGTTTCGTGCTTTTTCTGAGCTTTTATTAATTCTATTTGTAAGCAATGAAAACCATTGATTGATATTTCATACAAAATCGCTTCCTTGTTTTCAAAGTGATCGTAAACTACAGGAGCACTGTACTCAATTGCATCAGCTATTTTTCGAATAGAAAGTGAGCCCCAACCGTCAGTTTTAGCCAAAGTAAATGCAGCCTGCAAAATATTTGCGCGGATAGATTCTTTTTCTCTTTGACGACGTTCATGTAAACCCATGATTTTTATTTTACTAACAGTGTTAGCAAAACTACAAACATTTAACCATACCAACCAAATAATTTTTGACATTTAACTTCTAACAAAATACTTTGAAGAACTTTTATAATTGCCGTTTGCTGACAGAATGGGCGTTGGAGTAAGTTATATTTTAATTATTGTAAAAATTAATAAATGAAATAGCCTAACTCAATTAAATTATTGTTTTAGCAACAACTAAAAGAAATCTTATCTTTGTGGACAAATAAAAAGATATGAATACTCCCTCAAATATGTTGGCATTAGGCACAAAAGCCCCATTTTTTGAACTTCCGAATCCTTCAAAAAGCAATGAAGTACAGTCATTAGATGATTTGAAAGGTGAAAAAGGTACATTGGTAATTTTTATGTGTAACCATTGTCCGTTTGTGCTTCACGTTATCGATAAGCTGACAGAACTGTACGAAGATTATAATGAAGCAGGAATTGAATTTATTGCGATTAGTTCAAACGACGTAGAAAAATATCCTGCAGATTCTCCGGAAAAAATGATTGAATTCCAGATTGAAAGAAAATTTGATTTTCCTTACTTATATGACGAAAGCCAAGCTATTGCGAAAGCTTATGATGCAGCCTGTACTCCAGATTTCTTTTTCTTTGATGATAAATTAGATCTTATTTACAGAGGACAGATGGATGATTCAAGACCTGGAAATCATAAAGAAGTGACTGGTGAAGATTTGATTATTGCTTTTGAAAACCTTTTGATTGGCGAGCCACAGGAAGAAATTCAACGTCCAAGTATGGGATGTAATATAAAGTGGAAATAAATTTTGGTTGTTGGTTGTCAGTTGATGGTTTGTAACTTCAAAAATATATAAAGCTGTTCTATAATAAGAACAGCTTTTTTAATTTAATAGCAAGTGATCATTTTATTTACATTCAGGAAGCGATAATAAATTATTTTTTGTTGAGTTATCTGCTTCTGTTTTTAAATATTTGGTACCACTATAGGTTTCTGCAGTAATAACTTTAGCTCTATTTCCATAAGCATCTGTAACATAAGCATCCCCATTTTTATCCTTAATCCAGCTGTATATTTCTAAACGAGTATTTTTTCCTGTTTCTCTCGTTTGTTCATTAATCCAACCTAAATGTGTAATTGCTAAGTTTGGATTTTCGTGATGTCCGTTGTCTTTGTTAATGCATGTAATTTTAATTGCCATAATTTTGTAATTAAGATTGTTAATAAATTATTTTTCACGAAAATAACTTAAGTAATTTTTTTTACCTTACGGCTTTCCATAAAATGAATTTATTTTTAAAAACTAGCCTTAACCTCAGCTTCAATCTTCAAATCTACATTGACTTTATTGTGCGAGAAATTCTTCATAAACTCTGAAGGTGTTTTTTCTGTATATTTTTTAAACATTCTATTGAAGTAAGTTACATTGTTAAAGCCGCAACTGTAACTGCATTCTGAAATGCTTTTATCCTGCGCCATCAACAGGCATGCTTTGTTAATGCGATACCGATTCACGAATTCTGTAAACGTGATTTGGGTTGCTTTTTTAAAGAAATTACAGAACGCCGGAAGCGTAAGATTTGCCAGTTTTGCGACATCTTCAATATTAATTTCTTTGTCGTAGTTGTGTTCTACAAATGTGAAAATATTTTCCAGTCTTGTTTTGTTTTTTGAAATGATGGTATAGGGCATAATTTCGTTATTCAAAAGCTCGTAATCTTTAGATTTTGAAAGCTCAAAAAGGATTTCCAACAACAGTAAATATCTTTTATAACCTTCAGATTCAAGCATCAGTCTTAGTTTTGGAATCATTAATTTTTTGATCTTTCTGTGAAATTTTATACCGTATTTCGAAAGCTCCAATAAATCTTTAATAGATCTTGCTTCCACTTCCTGTTCCGGAAACTGCAGAATTTCCTGTCTGAATTGTAGAACAATTTCTTCATGCGGATCAATTGAATTTAAACCAAATCCTGAATGTGGAATATTTGAACCAATTAATACCAAATCTCCTCTCGTATAATTGCTTTTATGATAACCAACGTGCCTTGTTCCGCTCCCGGAAATTACGCACACGAGCTCAATTTCGGGGTGATAATGATATTCCCATTTGAATTCTGAGATCGGTGAGTTGTTGTGAATCGTGCGAAAAGAACTCTTTTCATCGGGGATTACTCGTTCAAATGTAACTTTCATTTAATTAATGGTATTTTGTTGTCTAAAATAATAATTATATTAATATAGTTCAAATATTCATTTACTATGTTAAATTAACGTTAACCAAAATGCTTCTATCTTAGCCACCAAGAAATTAATTAATGAAAAATTTCAACATCAAGGCGGTTCTATTTTTAAACTATTTCGTTTTTGCAATTCTTTTGAATTCGGTAGGAACGGTGATTTTACAAATGCAGCAAAATTTCGGAATTTCAAAATCTTCTGCAAGTGTTTTGGAAGGTTTTAAAGATTTACCGATTGCGATTTGCTCATTTATTTTAGCATCTTTTTTACCAAAAATCGGAATTAAAAAATCAATGTTAATCGCATTGTTTTTGGTAAGCTGCATGTGTTTTGTAATGCCATTTGCTAATGACTTCTGGTTTTTCAAATTATTGTTTACCATTGTCGGGATTTCTTTTGCTTTAATTAAAATTTCGGTTTTCACTTCCATCGGATTGGTGACAAATACAGATAAAGAACACTCAAGCTTTATGGGTTATCTGGAAGGGTTTTTCATGATTGGCGTTTTGGTAGGGAATGTTTTATTCAGTCTGTTTATCGATGATCTTAATCCCAAATCTACTCATTGGCTTAAAGTATATTGGGTTTTGGGTGGACTTTCTACATTGTCTTTTTTGTTTTTATTCTTCACAAAACTGAATGAAACGGAAGCGAAAAGCGAGAAAACAGATTTGTTGGGAGATTTAAAAAACAGCATCAGCTTATTCAGTTACAAAAAAGTACTGTTCTTTTTGCTGTGTGCTTTCCTTTTTGTTTTGGTAGAGCAGAGTTTCCAGACCTGGACTCCGACTTTTTATAAAGAAATTTTAAAAGTTCCGACCTCGATGTCTATTCAGGCGGGAGCGGTTTTGGCAGGAGCTTTTGCATTGGGAAGATTTTTATCAGGGTTTTTCTCTAAGAAATTCAGCTGGATTTATGTGGTTTCTTTCTGTGTAGTCGGCTTCGCAATAAGTATCCTGTTGGTTTTACCATTAACCCATAACATTCATATAACCACAAATACCAATTGGTTCAATGCTCCGCTCGTCGTGTATTTATTTCCATTAATGGGCGGATTGTTGGCACCGATTTATCCGAGTATCAACTCTGTAATTTTAGCATCAATTCCGAAATATCTGCACAGTGCAATGGCAGGTTTAATAGTCGTTTTCTCAGCCATCGGAGGTACGGTAGGTTCTGTCATAACCGGTTTTGTGTTTCAGGAATTCAGCGGACAGCAGGCGTTTTATCTTTCATTGATTCCGCTATCGTTGTTGATCGTTTCTGCAATGATCATGAATAAATTAAAAATAAATCCTAAAAAATAAAGATGAATAATCAACTATATATCAACGAAATTCAGACTCTTTTTGATGAGGTTCAAAGGTCTCAGATTTTTGAAGACCAAAAAACAATGACGGATGCAGTTCCATTATTTTCTGTTGCTGAAATTAATTCTAAATATGAAAATGAAAAAAATGAAAAAGGTTTTGATTTGAAACAATTTGTATTGTCAAATTTCGATTTTTTAGGAGCTAAAATTTCAATTAAAAGAGAAGCTCAATTGCCAATTGATGAGCATATCGAAAAACTTTGGGACGAATTGACAAGAACGGCTTATGAAGAAAAAGGAACTTTATTGAAACTTCCAAAGCCGTATGTCGTTCCGGGAGGTCGTTTTAACGAATTTTTTTATTGGGACAGCTATTTCATTATGCTCGGTTTGCAGGTTTCCGGAAAAGTGGAAATGATGGAAAATATTATTGAAAACTGTTCTTATTTAATTCAGACAGTTGGTTTCGTGCCGAACGCGAGCAGAACTCATTTTCTAAGCCGTTCTCAACCGCCATACTTTTCGTTGATGCTTGATTTACTTTTTGAAACCACAAAAGATGAAAATATTTATATTAAATATCACGACACGTTAGAAAAAGAATATGCTTTCTGGATGAATGGCGAAAAAGATTTAGAGAATGGTTCAAGTATAAAAAGAGTAGTGAAAACTGTTAACGGAGATGTTTTAAACAGATATTACGACGCAGAAAACGAACCACGTCCTGAAAGTTATTTAATTGATATTGAAGACAGTGAAAATGCTGGCGAAGAATTTTACAGAAATATAAGAAGCGCCTGCGAATCAGGGTGGGATTTTTCCAGCAGATGGTTTGCAGACGGAGATACAATTCAGACAATTGAAACTTTAAATCTTACTCAGGTTGATTTGAATTGTCTTTTATGGCATTTAGAAAACACTTTAGCAAAATCTTCATCACTTCAAAATTTAGCTGAAAAAGGAAAATGTTATTCAGGAAGAGCAGCGAATAGAAGGCAGATGATCGACAAATATTTCTGGGACGAAAATTCAGGAACTTATAAAGATTATCACACCAGAAAAAATACAACAACACTGTCCGAACATATTGCGGCTCTTTATCCTCTATTTCTTGGTCTAGCGAGTGATGAACAGGCGAAATGTGTTGCTAAAAATATTGAAGAAAAATTTCTTCATCAAGGCGGATTGGTTACTACGACCAAAAATTCAGGTCAGCAATGGGATTTTCCAAACGCTTGGGCACCTTATCAATGGTTAGGTTTTCAATCAATGAAGAACTATGGTTTTGATTATTTAGCCGAAAAAATTAAAAACAATTGGTCTTCAAACGTTGAAAGAGTCTATAATAATACCGGAAAATTGATGGAAAAATACAACGCTTTAGATATAGAAACCGTTGCAGGGGGAGGAGAATATCCTAATCAGGACGGCTTCGGATGGACGAATGGCGTTTATCTTAAATTAAAAAATAATTAAACAAACTATATAAAAACAATTTGGCTATGAAAAACAAATCAATCTTTTTGCTTGCCGGAATTGCTACGCTTTATTTCAATAATACGTATGCACAAGAAACTCCACAGGATTCTACAAGAACTGCATCTATTGACCAGGTGGTCATCACAGGTAACTCCAGACCAAAACCAAAAATCGAATCGAGTACGGCGATTTCTACGTTCAGTGCAAAAGAAATTCAGAAACAAAACCCGATCAGTGCTGCTGCTTTATTGCAGAGAGTTCCCGGTTTTGCGGTTGAAACTTCCGGTGGTGAAGTAGGAAATAACCTTTTCGCAAGAGGGATTCCTTCTGCCGGAGCTTATGAATTTGTACAGGTTCAGGAAGATGGACTTCCGGTTTTTGAAGACGGAGCGTTGCAATTTGCAAATGCAGATAACTTTTTCCGTGTTGACAATTCTGTTAGCAGATTAGAAGCTTTGAGAGGTGGTTCAGGATCTATTTTTGCAACCAATTCTCCAGGAGGTTTAATCAACTTTATTACGAAAGAAGGCGGAAACGATTTCAAAGGAACGGCAAAATTAGAAACAAGTACTTACGGTTTGATGCGTACAGACGTCAATGTTGGCGGAGCTTTGGTTCAGGATAAATTATTCTTTAACGTTGGTGGTTTTTACAGAACCGATGACGGAATCAGAAAAACTGGTTTCAAAGCAAATCAGGGCGGACAGATCAGAATGAATCTGAAATATGTCTTTGATAAAGGTTATGCTAAAGTTTACTATAAAAAATTGGATGACAGAAATACATTCTACCTTCCGATTCCTTTGGTACAAAATGGAAATGATCTAAAAGAATTTAACGGATTTGATGCTAATTACGGAACGTACAGCTACAGAAATATCAGCCAATTAAATATCCCACAAGCGGGTGGAGGTTTTTTCAGTAGAAATTTAGAAGACGGAATTCATCCGAAAGTTGATGTTTTGGGGGCTGAATTTAAATATGACTTAGGTGGAAATTTCTCTGTTTTAAATAAAACAAGGTATACTAATATCGACATGAATTATACCGGAATTTTCCCGGCAGGCGGTCCGCAAACTGCTGCAGATTTTGCAAGCTCTTATGGAATTACAGGCAATAACTTCCAATATTCATCAGTAAGTTCTGGTGCAGTTATGAATCCGGCTTATGTGCAGAAATTAGGTTTCTGGGCAATCGACAAGCAGATGAATAATTTCGTGAATGACTTACAGTTCAGTTATAAATTTGATAAAGGAAATGTAACGGCAGGTTTCTATAAATCTAACTGGAAATCTCATCAAAACTGGAATTGGAGTAATATTTTAGCAACAGCTTCGGACAAACCAGAGTTATTAAATTTAGTGGATACTTCTCTTGCGCCAACAAGTACAGGTTATTCTAAAACATACAACGGAGTTACAGAAATGTCTTTCTTGTTGAGAGATTCTCAGGTTCAAGGGAGTTTGAATGATCTTTATGCAAATTTAGACTTCAATATTACAGATGATTTAAGCTTCAATGGAGGAATTCGTTACAGCCGTGATTTCTACAAAGGGTATGGTGTCAACACAACTTCCGGAAATTTAAATAATTCTGGCTTGACAACAGACGGAACGCACAGTTTTTTAACGACAACTGCGGATGATAATATGTCTGTTTTGGGGAATAAATTCACATATTGGAATTATGATGTCAACAGAGTATCTTTCACTACGGCTTTAAATTATAAAATTAATTCAGAAAATGCAGTCTATGCACGTTTTTCTAATGGTTTCAGATCTCCGAATGAAGAAGCGTACTACAATAATATGATGGATCTTTCAGCAATAAAACCTGTTACGACCAATCAATTAGAAGTTGGATACAAATACTACTCAAGAACTTTTGATATTGCGGTAATTCCGTTCTATTCAACATTGAAAAACTTATCGTTTACCGATGTTTTCTCTGACGGAACTTCAGAAAACAAATTTGCCAACACTAGCAATTTTGGGGTAGAATTAGAGGGTTATGCGAGATTGTTTAATAATTTATTGGAAGTAACTTTCAACGGAACCATTCAAAATCCGAAATACAAAGATTTTACAGGAAATAATGCGGACGGATCTACATTTAATTATGATGACAACACCGTAAGAAGAATGCCTAAGTTTTACTTCAATATCGCTCCGGCTGTAAATATTACTAAACAATGGAGAGCGTATGCAAGTGTAAATTATTACGGAAAACGTTTCCAGGATGAGAAAAATGCGCAGACATTGCCTTCATTCTCAGAGGTAGGAGCGGGAACTTCTTATCAGTTGGGGAAAATCAGATTTGCAGTTGACGGAACAAATATTTTCAACACCATCGGAATTACAGAAGGTGACCCAAGAGCAGGATCTCCATCTGGAGACGGAACGATTATGGCAAGACCGATTATGGGGGCGGCTGTAAGAGCTTCGATTACTTTGGATTTCTAAATAATTATTCTAAATATTTAAATTGAAAACCGTCGGAATTTATTCTGACGGTTTTTATTTTTAAGAGATGCTTCGACTCCGCTCAGCATGACAATTCTAATACTAACTGTTTTTATTTTAACAGATTATTTGTAGCGATGTCATGCTGAGCTTGTCGAAGCATCTCAATATTTTCAAGACTCTAATAAAACCCTAAAACTCTCATGTATTCGAACCCAAACTTCTACTGAAAAAACGGATTGTACTCCTTCTCAAAACCAATCGTTGTAGGATTTCCGTGCCCAGAGAAAACCTGCGTTTCATCATTAAGAATAAAAAGCTTGGTTTTAATTCCTTCAATTAGCTGCTCATAATTTCCTTTATATAAATCTGTTCTTCCGATGCTTCCTTCAAATAAAACATCACCGGAAATGATAAATTTCTGAGTTTCATTGTGGTAAACCACACTTCCAGGCGAATGTCCCGGAACGTGATAGATTTTAAATTTCTCGCCGTCGAAATCCAATTCATCATCTTCGTTTACATATTCTAAATCAACGTTTACTGCAGGAATCTGAAAACCAAATCTTATTCCGCTTGCCTGAAGCATATCCAAAACTTCTTTATCATCTTCATGCATTGTTACAGGAACTTTATACGTGTCAAATGCCCATTGTAAACCTAGAACATGGTCGATATGAGCATGAGTTAAAATGATTTTTTCAATCTTTAATCCGTTTTCTGTGATGAAACCTTCAATTGCTTTGCTTTCCTGCTCGTTCATATTTCCCGGATCGAGCAGCCATGCATTTTTGTTTTCATTAAAAAGAACGTAAGTATTTTCACTTGCAAAATTGAACACGAAAGCCTGTATTTGAAACATATTCTGAATATTTTTTTATCAAAAATACAATATTCTTTAGAGATTCGTTATCTTCGTCATAATGAAAACGTTGCAGATATTTTTACTCAGTTTAGGTTCTTTAGCTTTCGGGCAGAACATTCAAAGTATTCAGTTGTTTAATCCTCAGACGAATGACGAAACGCCGGTCATTACAATGAACCAGCAGTTGGTGTTGAGTTTTGATGATTTGACTAATTCTAGTACAATTTACAGATACACCATCAAGCATTACGACAGAAATTGGCAGGACGATAATCTTTTCTTCACGGAAATTGCCAATGGAAGCATGAATGCATTGCTCGATCAGTTTGAATATTCTTTCAATACGATACAGCCTTACACACATTATAAACTCAATTTTCCAAATGATAAGATCAGACCGAAAATTTCCGGAAATTTTGAAATCATCGTTTATAAAGATTCTGCAGACAAACCACTGTTTACCAAAAGATTTTCTTTGGTGGAAGATCAGGCAAATTTAGCTCTGAATATTTCAAGAATTGCAGATGCGAGAAATCCGAATGTCAATCAAAGGGTAGAGGTGCAGGTGACTTCAAAAGGCGGAGATCTGTCAGGAAATGTGAATTCTATGACGCTGAATGTAATGCAGAATAACAATCAGAATATGACGATTACTAATCTTAAACCGAGTTCTACTTTGGGAAGTCAGATTTTGTTTCAGCAGATGAGTATTGTGTTTCCCGGAAATAACGAGTTTTATTATTTCGATAATAAAAACATGAATATGCCTGCAGATATGGTGCAGGAAACGGGTTTGAAAGATGGGGTTAATCAGACTTATCTTCATCCGGTTTGGGCGTATCCTTTAAATTATCAATATCAACCAGACGTTAACGGAGCATTTTATTACCGAAGAAATGATTTAGGTTTAGAAAGAAATGCAGAAAGAGAAGCAGATTATGCCTGGGTTCATTTTTCTCTAGATTCTGATCCGATGGATAAGGAACTGTATGTCGTGGGAGGCTTTAATAATTTTAAAGCAAACAAAGAATCTCAAATGATTTATAATGCAGAAAAGAAACAATATGTCGCAAAAATTTTCCTGAAACAAGGTTTTTATAATTATATTCTCGCAACCAAAGAAGCCAACGGGTCTTTGAATTTGGGAGAAATCAACGGGAATTTCTGGCAGACAGAAAATCTTTATCAGGCATTTTTGTACTATAAACCTTTCGGAAGAAATTATGACGGATTGTTGGGGTATGGGGAATTTAGAACGCCTGTGAGATAATTTGAAATTTCACAAATGATAAAAATTTTTTTAAATAAAAAAACCTTACAAATTTTCCATTTGTAAGGTTGCTGTTTTAAGGTGTACAAGACCTTTACAGATAAAATCAAACTATATAATAATGTCAAAAAAAGTCGTCAATTAAATATCTTTTTTTAATTCTTAAAAATGGCAGTAATAAAAAGGCTGTCGTTGTCTTCAAACAAATAATGAATGTTGACAGGAAAATTTTCGGTTTTGTAAACCTGAATTTCCTTGCTTTTTATATCTAATTTCTCGTAGTTACTTAAAATAGTGTTGATGGATTCTTTTAAATCATCCAAAAAATACTTGTCTTTATTGTGTTCCTCAGCATTAAAAACCCTCATCAGCATTCGAATGTCATTCTTTGCAATTGATGACAATAAAACTTTCATTACGCACAGATTTTTTCTAATTCAGAGATGCTTTCAAAGAAATCAAGTTTAGTCTTGTTATTTTCAGAATGAAACTGAATTCTTTGAGAAACTTCCTCCAATTGAAACTGCGGAACATTAGATTTTGGAGTTGTATCTAAATTTTCCACGATTCTAATGAAAGCCTCTGCAAGTTCTGGAGTGAAACTTTCAATTTTTCTTTTTAGAATTTCTATACTTGAGTCCATTATTTCTAAATTTTTAAATTGTCCCTATCTTTTGATATGGTAAAAGTACAAAAAAATATCAAAAAACCAAATTAACCCCTATTAAATTTTAAATTATTTTAAAATAAATATGTTTTTAATTTAAATTGGTGTGTTTTTGAGGGGGTGTTCCCAAAATAAATAGAAAAAGGACATTTGATTGCTCAAATGTCCTCTATATTTTTAAAAATTGAATTTAAACGAAATAAAACTCGTTCAGTTTTTCTTCGCAAAGTGTTTTTACGACATCAATCCATCGGTCTTCGTCATTTAAACAAGGAATGTAATGGAAATTTTCTCCGCCACCATGCTCAAATTGATGTTTTCCTTCGACTGAAATCTCTTCCAAAGTCTCCAGACAGTCAGAAACAAAAGCCGGACAAACTATAGCAAGGTTTTTAATTCCTTTTTTTCCAATAGTTTCTAAAGTTTCGTCAGTATAAGGTTCCATCCATTTATCTTTCCCCAATCTTGATTGGAAGGTGACCATCACTTTTTCTTTTGGTAATCCCAATTTTTTAATCACAGAATTGGTCACGTCAAAACATTGATGACGATAGCAAAACTGATGACTCGGATTATTCTCACGCGAGCAACAGTCGTTCAGATTACAGGTATTCGTAGGATCGGTTTTATAAATATGTCTCTCGGGAACGCCGTGATACGAAAACTGTAATGCATCAAAATTTTCAGGAAGTTTTTCTCTGATGCTTTCCGCAAGACAGTCGATGTAAATTTCTCTATTGTAAAAAGGCTGAACATAATTGATCTTAACTCCTGGAAATTTCTTTTTTCTTACTTCTTCTGCTTTGTCAATCACCGTTTCAGTTGTGCTCATCGCATATTGAGGATACAATGGAAATAAAACAATTTCCGTTACACCTTGATCAACTAATTTCTGAATTCCGGCTTCAATGCTTGGTTGAGCATATCGCATCCCGATTTCTACAGGAACGTCAACCAATTTCTGAAGTTTTTTCTGAATTTTCTGAGTGATGACAATCAAAGGCGAACCTTCATCTGTCCATACTGTTTTATAAGCTTCGGCAGATTTTGCGGGTCTTGTATTTAAAATAATTCCCTGAACCAAAAGTGCACGGAAAAACCATCGGTAATCAATCACTTTTTCGTCCATTAAGAACTCGTCTAGATATTCTCTTACATCAGGTACAGAGGTTGATCTTGGTGAACCGAGATTGACTAATAATATTCCTTTCATTCTATATATGTAATGAGTAATTGGTAATGAGTAATATCAAGTAAAGAAAAATTACTTTTACTCATTGCTTATTTCTTGTGTTTATCCGTTAACTGCTTCTACTCGTTCTACTAAATCAGGTAAAAATTGTTTCAGAATATTTTCTATACCGCCTTTCAATGTAGCTGTAGAACTTGGGCATCCCGAGCAAGCACCCTGTAGAAGCATTCTTGCTGTTTTTGAAGATTCGTCGTATTCCATTAAAGATATTTTTCCACCATCGTTTTCTACTGCAGGAGCCACATATTCATTCAGAATATCAGAAATTTTTTGCTCATCGTCTGTGTAATCTCTATTGATGATTTTCTCTACCGGATTTTCATGTTTTTGAGATTCTATTGTCGAAATTACTCCGCCAGTCTGCAAGTATTCAGCAATAAAACCACGCACAGCCATCATTACCTGATGCCATTCTACAGAATTATCTCTTGTGACAGCCACAAAATTATCAGATATGAAAACTTCTTTAGCAAAATCGAATTCAGTAAATAGAGCTTGCGCCAAAGGAACTCCTTCAGATTGTTCTCTGGATTTCACTTCTACAAATCCTTCCATCAATATTTTGCTCGAAACAAATTTCATCACGTTTGGATTAGGAGTCATCTCCGCATAAATTTGAACCATTTCCTTTTTCTTCTGAAGATAAATTCTTGGGTTTGCCAAAAGCTCGTCCTCAATTACATTTTTCAGGTTTTCGGCAATATGTTCCCATTCTACGGTATCCTGTTTTGCAATGGCTACAAAATTAGCAGTGATAAAAATTCTTTCCACAAAAGGATAGTTGAAAACTTCCTGTGCTAAAGGGATTTCTGATATATCTGAATTTCTGTCCAGTTCTAAAGACCCTGGAATCAAATTGTAATCAGCTACAAATTTCATCACTTTTGGGTTTTCTGTTGGCTCTATAAGAATAGTATGCATTTTTTCTTTAAATTTGAGATACAAAAATACGGATTTAGAAGTTAGAAGTCGGAGGTTAGGAGTTAGATTTTTGCTATCACTGTAATTTAGAATTTGTGATTTCATGTTTAATTTTTAATTGGCTCATTATCAAATTTCAAAATAAAAATATGGCACTTGTAAAAGAACTTTTAGGAAAAACACCGCAGATCGGAGAAAATACTTTTTTGGCAGAAACCGCAACGATCATTGGAGATGTGGTGATGGGGAAAGACTGCAGTATTTGGTACAACGCAGTGATAAGAGGCGATGTAAATTATATCAAAATGGGAGACAAAGTAAATGTACAGGATAATGCCATGCTGCATTGTACTTACGAGAAATTCCCCTTGGAAATAGGAAATAATGTTTCAATTGGTCACAACGCAATTGTTCATGGATGCAGAATTAAAGACAATGTTTTGATCGGAATGGGCTCTATCGTAATGGATGACTGTCTGGTTGAAGAAAATTCTATCGTTGGTGCGGGTTCTGTAGTAACGCAGGGAACTCATATCAAATCTGGTGAGGTTTGGGGCGGGGTTCCGGCAAGAAAAATCAAAGATATTTCTTCCGCTTTGCTTGAAGGAGAAGTGAATAGGATTGCAGATAATTATGTGAAATATTCTTCTTGGTATAAAGAATAAAATGAAATTATTCAATAGAAACTGGCTTTAGCTCGTTTTCAATAAAACAAAATCAAACGGCTTTAGCCAAAAACTTATCAACGCAAAAAATACAAAAGCTCTGAACTAAATTTTAGTCAGAGCTTTTATTATATTTAAAACTAATTAGTTACGGATAGATCAAAACCGCTTTTTCGGCCTGACATTTCACGCCTTTAGGTTCTGCTGCCATCATACAATCTGAGGTAATGTTGTATTTCTTATTAAATTCAGACATTTTTGCAGCGTACTCTTCAATTTTTGGTAAAATGGTTGCTTCATTTTTCTTTGGATATGCAATATAAGAAACCGGTCCTCCACAAGCTTTTGTTCCCAAAGGTGAGAAAGCCCAATCTGCAGCATTTGTACATTTTTCTTTAGTAACCATTGATTCTATTGAAGCTTTTAATTTATCTAATTGCGCTTCATCATATTTTTGAGAACTCTCATCTGCTGGTCTTTCTGAAATATCTTTTGGCATATCTGCAGGATCGTTATTTTGTGCAGATTTGCACGAAAAGATGGTAAGACTTGCAAACAATACAAGTGTAGGGATTTTGATTAACCAGTTTTTCATAGGTAGATTTTTATTTTTTTAAGGCCATCAAATTTCGTTCCTTATTTTCAATTTTTGTACTTTTGCATCGATGAATAATCATTTTTTTGACTTAATAGAACATACCAACCGAAGCGTTTTTCTTACCGGAAAAGCAGGAACGGGAAAGACAACATTCCTTAACGAATTTGTAAAAAAAACCAGAAAAAAACACATTGTTGTAGCTCCTACAGGAATTGCTGCAATCAATGCCGGTGGCGTAACCATTCATTCAATGTTTGGATTGCCATTGCGTACTTTTTTACCAACAACAGACAGAATTGACGGAAGTTTAGGCAATAATATTGCGGACCTTCAACAACATTTTAAATACAGAAAAGATAAGCTCAAACTTTTGCGTGAGGTTGAAGTTCTGATTATTGATGAGGTTTCGATGTTGCGTGCCGATGTTTTGGATATGATGGATTTTTCCCTGCGATTTATCCGAAGAAATAATCAGCGTTTTGGCGGTGTTCAGATGTTATTCATCGGAGATTTGTATCAGCTTCCGCCGGTAGTGAGAGATGAGCATATTTTAAAAATGTTTTATCAGTCGCCTTTCTTTTTTGACAGTCTTGCGATCAAAGATATTCCTTTGCTGACGATTGAGCTGACGAAAGTTTATCGTCAGACTGACGAAAATTTTCTTGAAATTTTAAATTCAATCCGTGACGGCGACGTTGCCAATATTGATTTTGAACATCTGAATGAAAGATATAATCCTGATTTTAATGCGGGTGAAGATTCTTACATCTATCTCTGTTCGCACAACAAATTTGCGGACGACATTAATCAGCAGAAATTGGCTGAAATAAAAGTGAGTCCGGCAACTTTTGAAGCAAAACTTTTTGGTGAGTTTAAAGAAAACCAGTTCCCTAATGAGCAGTTTTTAGAATTGAAAATTGGCGCTCAGGTCATGTTTATAAGAAATGATATTTCCGGAGAGAAAAAATATTTTAACGGAAAAATAGGTGAAATTTCAGCTTTAGACGAAAAAGAAATCAAAGTTATTCTTGAAGGCAGTGAAAGAGAAATTACTGTAAAAAGAGAAGTCTGGGAACAGAAAAAGTATTCTTTAGACGGCGAAAAAAATATTAAAGAAGAAGTTTTAGGAAGCTTTGAGCAGTTTCCGATAAAATTGGCTTGGGCGGTGACGATTCATAAAAGCCAAGGTTTGACGTTTGACAAAGTGATTATTGATGCCGGAAAAAGTTTTACGGCAGGTCAGGTTTATGTGGCTTTATCGCGTTGCCGAACTTTGGAAGGAATTGTGTTAAAATCTAAAATTACTCCAGAAGTTATTTTTAAAGACAACAGAATTCTTCAGTTTCAGGGTGATACTTTTGCCAATGATAACGTGGAAGAAATTCTGAACAGAGAAAAGTATGATTACAGCATCAGAAAAGTGCTTCGTTCGGTAGATTCTCAATGGCTTTTAAAAGAAGTTGAGCTGTGGAATAATCTTTCGATCACGACCAAAAGTATCGACAACGTAAAATCAAAACAGTTGTATCTTCAATTAAAACGGGATGTTGTCAATCTGGGTAAAATTTTCGAGAAACTGGAACGAATTATCTTTCAGAAAGTCAATAATTTCATCAACCAAACCGAAGAGTGGAGTGAGATTGAAAGTAAAACCAAAGGTGCCGTTAATTTCTTTTTCAGTGAAGTGAAAGACAAAATTTTCAGTCCGTTGAAAGAATTTTACTCTGAAATAAAAGGCGTAAAGGGTCTGAAAAATTACAACGAAGAATTGAGAAGCTGGCTCGAAGATATTGAAGAATATTTGAATGGTCTGAAAACCGCTCATCTTTTGGAAACGAAACTTTTAGATGAAAAAAACGACAAAGAAGTCAGCATGAAAATTGCGAAAGTTCCTTCTCAGGTTCTGACTTTCCAATTATTTGAACAAGGGAAAACCATTTCAGAAATCGCTTTGGAAAGAGGTTTGGTCAAAGAAACCGTTTTGGGACATTTGGCGAGATTTGCCGAGCAGGGTTTGCTTGATTTGTCGAGAGTGATTACTTCTGATAAAATTAAAACTTTCGAAAAAGCTTTTAAAACTGATCCCCAAGAAACTTTAAACGAATGGAAAACTGCGTTGCCTAATGATTTTGATTTTAATGAAATCAGGATATTGATTAATCATTTTACACATAAACGTTCGAAGGAAAAAGAAAGTTAAGTATTTGTTACTCAATTTCTTCTTTCGCTATATGATTGATGTGGTAGCCTACGATCTTTATTATTCCATCTTCTTTTAGCATAGAGAAGGTTTCTTCAGTCATACCAGATTCTCTTGCAACATTGTAGATCAGGAGATATTGACTTTTGGCGTCCGAACCTTTTACCACCAACGTTTCCCATTTTACAAGATCATTTTGCTTTATAATGCCGCTGTGGTTTTGAGTATCAAGATTAAGCTGATTAAGTTTTTCTCTGCTTGTAATTTTAAAAAATTGATCACTAAATAATTCATACATTTTATCTTGATTAGAACCATATTGCAGTTCCCAATAAAATTTTTCGGATACTTTTTGTGCTTCATCTTTATCTGATTCTCTGTTTGAAAATGTTTGATTAAAAGAGCAACTTACTAATGTTACTAAAATAAAAAATAGTATAATTTTTTTCATGTGATATTCTAAAAATAAAAGTAAAGTTTGCTGGAAAATTAAAAAACTAAACTAAATCTAAGATTAGCTTTCTCTTGTTATTATCCCAGAAACTAGCAGAACGGCTATCGTTTCTAAATTCAATTTCTGAATTCTCAAGTTCGTTGAATCTTGTCTTATTAGTTTTTTTAAATTCAATTACAATAAAATACTTTTCGTCGACTACATCAAAATCAACTAATTTTAGATATTCATTAATAGAGCTTCTGTCAATCATAATTTTTCCTCCTCCGCACCAATGTCTATCTTGTCCGTTCTTTTTCACGCCCGAAACCCAATATTCTTCGCCAGTTTCTATATCAAAATGATTGGCATTAATTCCTGGATTTTTCAATTTCTTTAGTGCTTTTCCATCGAAGTAAATCGTTTGCCCGGTTTTCGAAAATTCCACAAAACCAATCCAAGCTAGTCCATTGTGACCACTTGATTTATTTTCGAGATACATTATTTTTGATTTCATGATTTAAATTTAGTAAAATATTAAATGAATATCCGTTTTTAATCATAGCATTCAAATCATCAGTCATTTTGTCATTCCGGAGGAATCCAAACTGCTTTATTTTCAGCATGTTTAGATTCCTCCGGAATGACAAACAAACCTTTAAAAACTAAGTTATTACTAATTACGGACATTCATAATATTAATAAGTTATTTGTTTAAATGTTAATTAGAATTATAATATTCTTCTAATAGTTTTTCTCACAACATAACCATTATTCCTATCAATTACAAAAAGTAACTAATGCAGTTTATTAACTCTAAATTTGTATTTCAAATTATTTATAAATGAAATCGACAAAGGAGATTGCATATCACTTTTGAAGAAATAAACAATCCGATATGAAAAACTTTGAAATATCTGTTTTAGACCTCGCTCCCGTAAAGCAGGGAAAAAGCATCAATGATACTTTTCAGGATAGTCTGTCTTTAGCAAACTTTGCTGAAAATTTAAATTATAAAAGATTCTGGCTTGCCGAGCATCACAATATGGAAAGCATTGCCAGTTCTGCAACCTCAGTTCTGATTGGTTTCATCGCCAACGGAACGAAAAAAATCAGAGTAGGCTCCGGTGGAATTATGCTTCCGAATCACAGTTCATTAATTATCGCCGAACAATTCGGGACATTAGAGTCACTTTTCCCGGGAAGAATAGATTTAGGTTTGGGAAGAGCTCCCGGAACAGATGGTTTAACGGCACAGGCTTTGGGAAGAAATCCAGCCATCATCAATGAACAGTTTCCGAGACAGATTTTAGAATTACAGAGATATTTTTCTAAAGAAAACTCGAATGCTTTGGTTCGTGCAATTCCCGGTGAAGGTTTAGATATTCCGCTTTATATTTTGGGATCGAGTACAGACAGTGCTTGGTTGGCTGCGGAATTAGGACTTCCTTATGCTTTCGCAGGTCATTTTGCTCCCGATCAGATGGATATGGCCTTCAAGATTTACAGAGAGCATTTTGAGCCATCTCAATATTTGGATAAACCTTATATTATTGCTTGTGTAAATGGAGTAGCAGCTGAAACGAGCGAAGAAGCAAATTTTCTTTCTACAACGTTATTTCAGGCATTTATTAATATTATCAGAAACGATCGAAAGCCTTTTCCGAAACCTGTTGAGGATATGGATAGCATTTGGTCGCCCATGGAAAAAACAATGGTTTTAAAAATGTTGAAATTCAGCTTCGTGGGAAATCAATCTGAAATAGCTGAACAGTTGAGAAATTTTCAGGACAAATATCAGGTAGATGAATTAATGATCAATTCTCACATCTACGATCACTCAAAAAGGCTAGAATCTTATGAGATTATTAAAAGAGCGGTAGACTCGTTATTCTAAGCTTAACAAACCATCTATATTAATTGTTGATGCTTATTTTTATGAGTATCTTTGCGAAAATTAAAGTAAAAATGTCAGATTTGAAGTTAAATACTATTCCAGAGGCTATTGAAGACCTTAAAAATGGTAAAATAATTATAGTGGTAGACGATGAAGACAGAGAAAATGAAGGAGATTTTCTTTGTGCTGCCGAACTTACAACTCCCGAATTGATCAATTTTATGGCATACCACGGCAGAGGTCTTATCTGTATGCCACTTCCCGAGAAAAGATGCGATGAGCTAGGCCTGGATATTATGGTAAGCAGAAGCAGCGATCCTAAAGAAACTGCGTTTACCGTATCGGTTGACCTTTTGGGAGATGGTACTTCTACCGGAATTTCTGCTGGTGACAGAGCTAAAACGATTTTGGCTTTGATGGATGAGAAATCAAAACCAACAGATTTTATGCGTCCAGGTCATATTTTTCCATTGCGTGCTAAAAAAGGCGGTGTTTTAAAAAGAGCCGGACATACGGAAGCTGCAATTGATCTGACTTGTCTTGCAGGTTTGAAAGAGGGTGGTGTGATCTGTGAAATCATGAACGAGGACGGAAGTATGTCTCGTTTGCCTGAGTTGTACGCTTTTGCACAAAAACACGATATGAAAATCGTTTCTATTGAAGATTTGATTCATTATCAGCTTAAAAAAGGAAATCTCATTGAAAGAATTGAAGAGAGAGAAGTGAAAACCGCGTATGGTGATTTTGATTTCCTGGCTTTCAGAGAAACTTCTAATGACCAGATTCATTTTGCTTTAACGAAAGGTTCTTGGACGGTTGACGAGCCGGTTTTGGTAAGAGTACAGTCTTCAGATTCGTATTTCGATGTCTTAACGAGATTGAACAATGGCGAAAAACCTCTATTGGAGAAAGTAACAAGCATGATTAATGAAGAAGGAAAAGGAGCAATTATTTTTATCAATAATGTATCTAATTCTGAAAATACATTGAGAAAATTGCAGCAGTTTTTGAATTATCAGGACGGACAACAAAAACATCCGACTGCAGCTTTCAATTACAGAGACTACGGTATCGGAACGCAAATTTTAAAAAATTTAGGAATCAATAAGTTTAAAGTAATCACTCAAAATCCTAACGTAAAACCACAAGTTGGCGGTTATGATGTTGAGGTGACGGAGATGGTTCAGCTTTAAAAGTGAATTGACTTCGAATAAAATTCACAATTAAAACATATAAAAAATGGCTTGAGTAATCAAGCCATTTTTATTTCGTCGAAATTTCTAAATCCGTTGAGGAAATCTTTGACATTCATTCTCTTCTTTCCTTCTAATTGTAATTCCAATGGATAATAAATTCCGTCTTTGGTGTAAATCTTAAATTCATTTTTAGAAATATCTAAAGTTCCGGAAGTTTTCTCGTGATTAGTAATTTCAAATTTTCCGCCGTAAATTTTCAGTCCTTTTTCTTCTTCTCCGATTTTTAATGTGGTGAAAGCTGCAGGATATGGCGACATTCCTAAGATGAATTGATGAACTTCTTTTGAAGTTTTAGAAAAGTCGATTCTTGTATCTTCTTTAAAGATTTTAAAGGCATTTTTGGGCTGTTCAACGTGTGGCTGAGGTTTTTCTGTTATTGAATTTTCAGATAGGCCATCAAGCGTTTTTACGATTAATTTTGCGCCCATTTCCATGAGTCTGTCGTGAAGACTTCCTGCGTTTTCATCGGGCAAAATTTGAATTTCTTCCTGAAGGAGAATATTTCCCTCGTCAATTTTTTCGTTGATAAAAAATGTTGTGGCTCCGGTTTTTTCTTCACCGTTAATTACAGCATAATTAATCGGTGCAGCTCCGCGATAATCAGGAAGTAAAGAAGCGTGAAGGTTAAAAGTTCCTAATTCTGGCATTTCAAACAAGATTTTCGGCATCATTCTAAAGGCAACGACAACGAAAACATCAGCGTCTAAACTTTTAATTTCTTGTAAAAATTCAGGATTTCTTAATTTTTCTGGCTGCAAAACATGAAGATTGTTTTCTACAGCATAAACTTTTACAGCAGACTGATTGATTTTCTGTCCACGCCCGCTCGCTTTGTCAGCAACAGTTACTACGCCTACTACTTCATGGTTTGATTGATGAATGGCTGCCAAAGCAGTTTTTGCAAACTCAGGCGTACCAAAAAAAACGACTTTCAATGATTTCATCATGCAAAGATAAAGGTCTTTGATTTATTTAAAAAATAAAAGATTAAAAATGGGAAGTCTTTAGTATTGCTTATTACTTATTTCAACGCGTACGTTCTGAAGTTCAGCATTTTTACTTTTCCGGAATCTAAAAGAAAGATGAGATGTTCTAAAATATCTTCTTTTGCATGAAAATTTAACTGAATTGAAAGTTCTTCGATTGTAGCCGGTTTTTTAGCCAATAAACCTGTGATTTCTGAAGAGATATTTTTCCCAAATATGGAACGTTTATTTTTTTCGCAAACCGTACACTGTCCACAGTTTTTTGAGTTTTTTTCGCCAAAATAAGCAAGAATCAGTTTCATTTTACAGTAGGTGGAATCTTCGATATAAAATTTCATTTCTTCCCACTTCTGAATTTTATTTTTCTGAATCTGTTCAAAAAGTTTCCAATAGATGCTGGTGGTCACTCGTTCATCTCGTGGCTTAAGAAATTTCACACTTGCCAAAGCTCCATCGATATATTCAAGATAATTTTTCTGTTGTAGTTCTTTTAATCTTTCTTTAATTAAATGAATACTTACTCCAATTTTGTCGCTCACTTTCTGTTCACTGAACATCACTTTGTGACTGGTGATTCCTGAAATCGAACGCAAAAGAAGTTCAATAAAGTAAGCGTCTTTTTGAGGAATCTGATCAATTTCGTCTGCTTTTACTGAAAGTTCTAAAGATGATAAGCTTTTGTTGCTGTTGTAATAAATAATCTCTTGAGTGTGTAGAAAATTTAAAACGTTTTTAATTTTGGCCGTTGAAAGTTTTGTGAAGTTTTGAATTCCTGAAATATTTAACTGAAAAACTTTTTCGGGAAGTTCAAATTCTGCCACCTGAAACTTAGAATATAGAAAGGAAATAATTTTCAAAAACTCAGCTTTGTTTGGGATTTGATTTCTTAGAATCTGATCAAAATTTAAAATTTCCTGCTGATCCCAAAGCATGAACGCAAAACTTTTCTTTCCGTCTCTTCCTGCACGCCCGATTTCCTGATAATAGTTTTCAATCGATTGAGAAGGGGAGAAGTGAATGACGAAGCGCACATTATCTTTATCAATTCCCATCCCGAATGCGTTGGTGGAGATCAGTACATTTTGATCGCTATTGTTCCAGAAATTCTGTCTTTCATTTTTTTCTTTGGTCGTTAATCCGGCATGGTAATAATCTACGTTGCTTATTTTATTTCTGTGAAGATATTCTGTAAGCAGCTCAGCATCTTTTCTGGTTCTTACATAGATGATGCCGGATTCTTTAGCATATTTTAGAATATTAAAAATCCTTTGGTATTTATCCGAAATTTCTTCTGAAAAGATTTTAATATTATCTCTTTTAAAACTTTTCTGAAAAACGTTCGGTTTTTTTAATTCAAGTTTATTTTTTATCTCCTCTAAAACTTTTGGAGTTGCTGTTGCCGTCAATGCAAGACACGCAATTTCAGGATTGTTTTTTCTGAAATCTTTAATGTTTTGATAACTCGGTCTGAAATCTTGTCCCCATTCTGAAATACAGTGCGCCTCATCTACCGCAATAAATGATAATTGTATTTCTTCAATCTGCTGAATAAAATGAAAGTTAGTCAATCTTTCCGGTGAAACGTAAAGGAGTTTGGTTAAACCATCTTTACATCTGTTGTAAATAACTTCGGCATCAAAATCGTCTAATTCTGAAGACAGATATTCAGCTTCAATTCCTCTGAATTTTAACTGATTGACTTGATCTTTCATCAAAGCTAATAACGGAGAAATAACCAAACAAACACCTTCTCTCAATAAAGCCGGAAGTTGATAGCAAAGTGATTTTCCCGCGCCGGTTGGTAAAAGAACCAAAGTGTCATTTCCGGTAATCACAGAATCGATGATGTCACCTTGAGAATCTCTAAAGGTGTCATAACCCCAAAAATGCTTTAGGGTTTTATTTTTCAGTTCCTGAAAATCTTGAGAAGAAATCATCCTGTAAAAATATAGAAACTAATTTAGCAAAAAAAGTCACGCAATGCGTGACTTTTTAAAATATATAAGAAGTTTATTATTTAGCTTCGAAATAAACTCTTCTGTTTGCTCTGTTTTTCCATTCAGGACATTTAGTAGCAGGATCACACTCAGGATATTTAAGGTCTTTTTCACCTCTACCTACAGCGTTGATTTTAGAAGAATCTACACCATTTTTGATCAAATAGTTTTTCACACTGTTTGCTCTTCTTTCAGATAACTTTTGGTTATAAGCATCAGAAGCTCTGGTATCAGTTGCTCCAATTACAGTATAAGCACCGTTTGAAGAATTAATATAGCTAACTGCGTTGTTAAGGATTGGTGTGTTTGAAGGTAAGATTCTGTCAGAATTTAAATCAAATTCAATTCCGTTCATCTCCATTACAGTTTCAACTGGACCTTCTGGTGAAGTGGTTGGAGTAAGTGGACATCCGTCGTTTTCAACAGGACCAGGTACTGTAACACACTTATCGTGAAGATCAATAACACCGTCTAAATCTGCATCAAGAGCAACACCTGCACCATCCACTCTTGCACCAGCAGGAGTATCAAGTTGTCTGTCCCAATCGTCACAAACTCCGTCGTTATCAGCATCACCTTTCTTACAAACTTCGATATCTTGGTTTTTATCAGCCAACACATCTAATTTATAATAAATCTCTTGCAATGGGTCATGCCACATTAAATGAGATTCGTGTTTTCCTAACTTTAAAGATAAACCTACAGTCGCATTGAAAAAGTTGTCTGAGATCTGATCTTCTCTTTTGTTGATAGTACTATACTGTGCACCACCACCGTCGAATTCATCATCACCTGTGTAAACATACATTAATCTTGTTTCAAGATCTAATCTTCTGTTTACTTTAAATTTAAGTCCTGCACCGGCTTGACCGAAGAATGAACCAAATTTGAAAGGTTTGATTTCTGTCATCAATCTCTGACCAGATAAATCTTTTTGATAGGCCCTGTATGCTAATGTACCTACACCTGCATAACCGTGTAATGCCCATCTGAAAGTAGATTTATTATCAACTCTTCTTAAAAGATTTGAGAAATTAATATCACCTAAAATTGAGATTGCATCGTATTGAGTTCTTGCACCTACTTGCTGATATGTTGAACCTGCAGGAGCTGAATCTTTAGTATTGAACCAACCTTGTCTTGTCTCACCTCTGTCATACTGTAAGTTAATACCAAAAGCATGAGTAATCGCTTTGTCTATACTTACATAAGCAGAATAACCGAAAAGGTTTTTTCCGTTACCGTTTTTTATTGATGTTAAATCTGCAGACTGAACTAATGGCACACCTGCACCAAATGAGATAGCCCAATCGTTGAATCTCTTAGATTTTTGTGTAAACGGGGATACATTAGCAGACCCAGATGAGAATGTATTTGGATATCCCTCATTTGAAACTACCGCTATTGAATCTTGTGCAAACGCTACAGTAGGAACTGCCAACGCAAATGCAACAATTGCTAAACTTAATTTCATAGTGTATTTTTTATTTAGTTAATTAAATGATTTGTTATTATTTGATAATATGATTATTTAGGACAACCATTATTATCAGCAGATCCTGCTACTGTAACACACTTATCATATAAGTCGATTACACCATCAAGATCTAAATCTAATGCTACCCCAGAACCGTCAACTCTTGCTCCGGCAGGCGTATTCAATTCTCTGTCCCAGTCATCACAAACACCATCGTTGTCGTTATCGCCTTTTTCACATACTACAAGCTCATTTGAAGTGTTTTCCAACACATGAGTTCTATAATATATTTCTTGTAAAGGATCATGCCAAGATAAGTGAGTTTGATGCTTACCTAATTTAAATGATAAACCTAAATTAAATGTCATCATAGCATCTGAATAAGAATCATTAATTAAGTTATAATTGATCCTGTCACCAGTTGGTGTTTCAAGCGCTCTTCCTTCGCCACCTCCATCGAATTCTTCATCAAAGCTGTTGATGTACATCATTCTTGCTTCGATATCGATTAGTTTTGATACATTGTATTTTAAACCAACACCAGCCTGCATGAAAAATGATTCAATTCCCAATTTCTGATCGATCATAATTGGAATTCTTGCAGGACTAACATTCCATCTTGAAGCGTCACTGTCAATCAATTCAGTTTCATATCCCATAAAGCCGGCTCCCAAATATCCATGAAGAGCCCATCTGTAAGGAGAATGATTGTCAACTCTTCTTAATAAATTAGATAAGTTAACATCTCCTAAAAGAGAAACCTGATTAAACTCAGTCCAAGCAGTACCAACTCCTGCAGCAGGATTGTTTGGTAATTTAGCCTGTTGATTTGTTTTACCCATTGAGTATTGCAAACTAAGACCAAAAGTATGCGAAATCTGTTTGTCGATACTTGCATAAGCATTCCATCCCCAATTTACTTTTCCATCATAAAAAGATGTAACGTCTGCGAACGTCATAAATGCAGGGCCTCCACCGATTGATACAGACCAATCGTTGAACTTTCTTGCCTTATTGTCAAATTTTTGAATATTCGCTGAACCAGAAGAAAAAGTATTGGGATACTGGTCTGTGGTGTTAACCGCGATACTGTCTTGAGCATAAGTAGCAATAGGCAATGTGGCCAATAGTAGTAAACCTAATTTCATACAATATGTTTTATGTTTTATTAAATAAAATTTTTTAATAATATTTTAGAAAATTCCCTTTCAAAAAGATGTTTCTTATGAGGGATTTCTAACCTTTCTGAAGTGAATTTTAACTCATTATATTTGATAATGTCAATATCGATAATTCTATCTGTGTATCCTCCTGATATTTTAGAATCATTAAGTCTCCCCATTTCAATTTCAATTTTCTTTATTTTATTAAGTAATTGAATTGGTGAAAAATGAGTAAATATTATTGTTGCAATATTACAAAAATTATTGGAACTAACAAACTCTACGGCCTCGGATGTTAAATATTCACTATTTTGTAATATATCACCTACCTCTTTTAGTCTTTCTAAAGCAGTGTCTAAATTATTTTTTTTATCACCAATGTTACTTCCCAGTAACAAAACCACCTTATGTTGCGACATATTGAAAAATGATTATTTATGAAGAGTTTCTTTAAAAATGTATTGGCAAATATAGTAGCAATTATGATACTATGTGCTGTGTTTTTCTTCTTTTTTATCGTCATGATTGCATTTGGATCGATGAGTGGCGAGCAATCTGTGAGTGTGAAAAAGAATTCTGTTTTAACGATTAATCTTAAAACAGATATCATCGACAGCCCTACAGAAGATCAGCAAAGTATTTTCAATATGAACAAAAAAAATACGAGCATCCTTATATATGACGCGTTGGAAGCGGTAAGAAAAGCTAAAGATGACGATAATATTAAAGGTATTAGTATAGAGGTTGATAATTTAAATGCCGGAATTACACAGATTGATGATTTGAGAGCTGCGATTCAGGATTTTAAAAAGAGCAGAAAATTTGTGTATGCTTATGGTAATACAGTTTCGCAGTCTTCTTATTATTTAGGATCGGTTGCTGATCAGTATTATTTGAATCCGTCTGGTGGAATTGAATTGAAAGGTCTTGCTACTGAAGTAACATTCTTTAAAGATTTTGCTGAAAAATATGGAATCGGGATTGAAGTAATCCGTCACGGAAAATTCAAATCTGCAGTTGAACCGTTCTTAAGAAATGATATTTCACCCGAAAACAAAGAGCAACTAAGTACGCTTCTTAATGATATTTGGGATAATACTTCTTCCAAAATTGCTGCTTCAAGAAAAATGGATATAGGTCAATTTAAAACTGTTGTTGATAGTTTGTACGGAATGATTCCTGACTTAAGCTTGCAGCATAAATTAGCAGACAAACTTATTCAGAAGGCTGAGTATGATGAAATCATTAAAGCAAAATTAAGCTTAAAAGGAGATGATAAATTAAATAAAATCTCTTTGGCAAAATATATCGATTCTTACTCTGACAAAGATAAATCAGGAGAGAAAATTGCAGTATTATACGCATCTGGTTCTATCAATAATGGTGATGAATACAGTGATATTTATTCTGAAAAATATATTAAATACATTAAAGAGCTTCAGGATGATGATAAAATTAAAGCGGTTGTTCTACGTATTAATTCTCCTGGTGGAAGTGCAAATGCTTCGGACGAAATTTTATTCGAGCTTCAACAATTAAAAAAGAAAAAACCACTCATTGTGTCTTTCGGTGACTATGCGGCTTCGGGCGGATATTATATCGCAATGGCAGCTGACAAAATCTATTCAGAACCTAATACGCTTACAGGATCAATCGGGGTGTTTGGAGTAATGCCTTACTTTAAAGATTTGGCTAACAGAAACGGTGTGCGTTCTGATATTGTTGCAACCAATGCCAATTCTGCATATTATTCTTCATTAAACGGATTGACGCCTTACGGAGTAAATCTTATGACCAGAAGTGTAGAAGGTACTTACAAGAGATTTGTGCATTTTGTGACTCAAAACAGAAAAAAATCTTTTGAAGACATTGATGCAGTAGGAGGTGGTAGAGTGTGGAGTGGTACTCGTGCAAAGCAAATAGGATTGGTAGATGAATTAGGAAGTCTAGAAGATGCTGTGAAATTTGCAGCACAAAAAGCAAATCTAAAATCATACAACGTTTCTTCTTATCCTAAAAAGATGAGCGCATTTGAACAAATCTTTTCAGATTTAAATGAAGATGACATCTCTGCAAGAGTGATCAAGAATAAAATTGGTAAAGCAAACTATGAAATTTTAGAACAGATTACAGACAAGAAACTGAAGTCTGAGGTAAAAATGGAAATGCCTTATCAAATTAAAATAGACTAAATTATATTGTTCATAAAAAATCCCGATTTGAAAATTTCAAATCGGGATTTTTGTTTTATTAAATGAAAGTTCTATTTCTTAGTAGCCATTCCGTAAAGCCAAAGAACAATGATTGCACCTCCAATGGCAAGGAACCAGCTTTTGAAGTTCCAAAAAGAATCTACATCACCCCAGTGAAGAATATATACTCCAATAAGACCTCCAACGAATGCGCCTACGATACCTAAAATAATCGTAATCAACCATCCGCCGCCTTGTTTGCCCGGCATAATTAATTTAGCAAGAGCTCCTGCTATCAGACCGAAAATAATCCATGTAATGAATCCCATAGTTTTAATTTTTTTTAATGTTAGTAAGTATGTTTATTATTCAAAAGATATTAAATTATCTCTTCTTGAAAAATGAATCTACAAACTCTGTACCATTAAATAATTGAAGGTCCTGCATCTTTTCGCCTACACCAATGTATTTCACAGGAATCTGAAACTGATCAGAAATTCCGATTACTACACCTCCTTTTGCCGTTCCGTCTAATTTTGTTACAGCTAAAGCGTTCACTTCAGTCGCGGCAGTAAATTGTTTTGCCTGCTCAAAGGCATTCTGACCTGTAGAACCGTCTAAAACCAATAAAATCTCGTGTGGAGCATCAGGAATTACTTTCTGCATCACTCTTTTGATTTTAGAAAGCTCATTCATCAAATTGATTTTATTGTGAAGTCTTCCTGCGGTATCAATGATTACCACGTCTGCATCTTGAGCCACTGCACTTTGTACCGTATCAAAGGCAACAGACGCCGGGTCTGAACCCATTTCCTGCTTTACAATGGTTACTCCGGCTCTCTCACTCCAAATCGTAAGCTGATCTACTGCAGCAGCACGGAAAGTATCACCTGCACCTAAAATTACTTTTTTTCCATCGGCTTTAAACTGATGAGCTAATTTACCGATTGTTGTGGTTTTTCCTACACCGTTTACTCCTACGACCATGATGACGTAAGGTTTTTTTGAAGTGTCGATGTTTCCGGTATTTGCCTGTGGATTTTCTAGAAGCAATCCTGAGATTTCCTCACGAAGAATACGATCCAATTCGCTTGTATTGACGTACTTATCTCTTGCGATGCGTTCTTCTATTCTCTGGATGATTTTGATGGTGGTAGACGCGCCTACATCGGAAGCGATAAGTATTTCTTCAAGATCATCAAGTACCTCGTCATCTACTTTGCTTTTGCCGACTACGGCTTTTGTCATTTTTTCAAAGAACCCCTGATTAGATTTTTCCAAACCTTTATCTAAAGTTTCTTTTTCTTCTTTTTTAAAAATATTTTTAAACCAACTCATCTTATGAATTATGGAATTTTATTGTTACTGATGGAAGCTGGGCGTTGGAAGTTGGATGTCGGCAACTTTGCTTACAATATTTTAACTTCGTGCATCCAGCTTCTGACTTCCAGCCAGATTAAAAGCAAAGATAACAAAAAAACTACCCAAAATATGAGTAGTTTTTGTATTGTAAATAAAGTAACTGATTATTTTTTCAAATAAGCGTCTACTTCGTCTGCATTCATTACTTTTTCTTCGAAAACGTAAGCTTCTGATTTAGAAGACTTCACCATTTTCACAACTTTAGTCATTTTTTTTGACTGTCCGCTTTGTAGGGTTGCTACTACTTTCTTTGCCATGGTAAATTATATTTATAAATTACTTGATTTCTTTGTGAAGGGTAGATCTCTTAAGAACAGGATTGTATTTTTTCAATTCCAATCTTTCTGTAGTGTTCTTTTTATTTTTTGTAGAAATGTATCTAGACATTCCTGGCATACCACTTTCTTTGTGCTCTGTACATTCAAGAATTACTTGAACTCTATTTCCTTTTTTTGCCATGATTTAGTTCTTTTTAATCAATCCTTCTCTGATGCCTCTTTCGATAGCTTCTTCGATTCCAATCTTGTTAATGATTCTCAATCCATGAGCTGAAACTTTTAGCGTAACGTGCTTGTCTTGCTCTGGAAGGTAAAATTTCTTTTCCAATAAGTTAATTTCAAAACGACGCTTCGTTTTGTTATTAGCGTGGGAAACGTTGTTACCAACCATTGCACGCTTTCCTGTTATCTGGCAAATTCTTGACATATCTCGATGTTCTTATTTGTATAATATTTGAGGTTGCAAAATAACGAATAATTTTTTAGACAGACAAATTTTATGTAAAACTTTTATAATAAATATTTGCCTTTTATTTTTATTTTAAAACCAATTAAATTTAATAATTCCTTGACAGAGCACTTTTAACGCATTTCAAAAATAAATTGATGTGAAAATTAAGCGTTATAATTCTTATTTGAAGAGATGGAAAAATAAAGCTTTAATTCATATTGAATGAAATTCTTAGTTTGAACTTCGATAAAATTACAAAATTACTTATCTTGTTAAAAAAACAGTTTTAAACATGAAGAGTCAATTGCGTGATCACATTGTAAAATTAGTTCCAGGATTTGAAAAGGAGATAGACAAAGTGCTTCATTATTTTGAAGAACAGAATTTTCCAAAAAATCATATGGTGATTGATGAAGGAGATTTTGTAGACCAATTTTATTTTGTGATTAAAGGATGTTTACATATTTATTTTAAAGATCATCAAGGAAAAGATAACACCATTCATTTTGCGATTGAAGATTGGTGGGTGACAGAATATAATGCTTTTTTAGGGACAATTCCCTCTAATTTTGGTATTGCAACGCTTGAAGAGACCAAAGTTTTAATGATTACAAAAGATAATTTAGAGAAATTATTACTGGATTATCCTTTTATGGGAGTTTATTTCAATAAAATACACATGAGAGCTTACGGTGCTTCATTGCAGAAACAGAAAACTTACCCGATGACCAGTAAAAAAGATTTTCACGCTTATTTTTGTAAAACTTATCCTGATTTGGTGAAGCGATTTCCGGAGGATGTCTTTGCCTCTTATATTGGAATTTCTACGGATGAACTTAGAGTTTTTAATGAAAATTTTCGTTCTTAAACCAGTTTAAGTTTTTTCATGTCGAAGTTGCTGATCTTTGTTTTAATAAAAAATTAGAACAATGAAAATAGTAATTATCGGAGGTACCGGTTTTATCGGATCTCAATTGACCAATCTTTTAAAAGATCAGCATGAAGTTATCGTAGCATCACCAAACACCGGAATCAATACTATTACGGATGAAGGTCTGGATGCTGCGCTTGAAAATGCAGATGTTGTTGTAGATGTATCAAATTCGCCTTCTTTTGCAGATGAGGATGTGATGAATTTCTTTAAAATTTCAACCTCTAATCTTTTGGAGGCAGAGCAAAAAGCCCATGTAAAGCATCATATCGCTTTGTCTGTTGTGGGAACGCAGAAATTAGGGGCGAGTGGTTATTTCAGAGCAAAACAGGCTCAGGAAGAATTGATAGGGAAGTCTCATGTTCCTTACTCCATCGTGCATGCAACGCAGTTTTTTGAATTTGCAGGCGGAGTTGCAGCTTCCAGCGTAAAGGACGGCGGAATGTTTGTGACTGATGCATTGGTACAGCCTATTGCCAGTTCAGAAGTGGCGAAATTTTTAGCCAAAACTGTAACTGAAAACCCCTCTTTTGGAATAGCAGAAATCGCTGGGCCTGAAAAAATGCCTATGAATAAATGGGTTGAAAATTATCTGTCTGTAATGCAGCGTCCGTCAAACATTACTATAGAAAAAGATGCGCCATATTTCGGAGCGGTTTTAGAAACAGATACTTTAGTTCCTGGAAAAGCCGTTTTTGAGAGTACCGTAAAATATGAAGACTGGATTGCGAATCCTCAAAACCAAAGATAATATGCTGGTTTAAGAGATTTTTCACGAGTTCTATCGGCAGAATTTATAATTTAATCAATCCAGAAGTAGATTTTTAGAACTGAAATAAGAATTTTTATATTCTTACTGAAGCAGATCGTTTTTCTGTTGAATCTTTTTAAATGAGTCCTTATTGAAAGATTTTTCCTTTCAATAGAATTGGTTTCGAATCTTTTGGTTTGATGGATTTCTTTAGGAATTAAATATTGATAGTGTCGGAGTTTATCGGTGTAAATTTTTTCAGGATTAGAATTAAGCAGCGTTGTTATTACAGTCTTTAAGATTTTGTTTGTCCTTTTACCGATGTAAAAACCAGCCACTATTTTACTTTTTTTATCAATAGCATAAACCAGCCATTGCGGGTTTGATTTTTTTCTGATGAAAAATCTCATTTAATAGAGCTCATAAGATTGATAAAATGAAATTTTAGGTTGGCTTATATTGTCTGCAATCTTAATAATTCTTCTAAGTAAAGTGGTTGCGGAAATCTTCAAAACTCTGGCTGTACTTCTGATTCCTAAACCTTCCTTTGTTAGTTGAATTATTTTTGAATTGATGTTCTTATGATAAGCTTTGTAATTGTAAAACTCTATAAATCTTTTATTACAATTCTTACAGATGTATTGTTGTTTTTTAGTCTTTGTAGTTCCGTTTTTAATAATATTTTTTGAATTACAGTTTTCGCAAATTCTAGTATCACTAACTCTGATACACGAGGAATGATCTTCAATCATTTAGATCTATTTTTATCGCCAAAAATAAACAAGAGTAGGGAATGCCTACCTTTGTAAGTCTCCCCGAACGTTGGACAGAATTATACCCTCATTTTGTTTTGTAAAACTATAAAATATTTCATTCTGTTGTTGATGCTGGCAAAATTTGTTGAAAAGGAGAAAACTCGTTGTTGGGATTAGCGTCTGGCGAGTTTTCCTTTTTTAACAAATACTGCATTGGAGATAGGTTTCCCAAGCTTTCATGAGGTCTGTTATTGTTGTAATGCTCCATCCAATCAGAAGTTATTTCCCGTACTTCTATCAAATTATTGAAGATTCTTGCATCCAGAACCTCTGTTCTATAGCTTCTGTTGAACCTTTCAATAAAAGCATTCTGAACAGGTTTCCCCGGTTGAATGTACCGGATTTCAATTCTGTGTTTATGACACCAATTCGTAAAAACAGAACTCGTAAACTCGGGATCATTATCTGTTCGTATTGCTTTTGGTTTTCCTCTTTCCTTTACAATCCATTCCAATAGATCGGTCATATGCATCGCTCCGATGGAAAGCCCGGCTTCGATCCAAATCGATTCTCTGTTATGATCATCAATAATGTTCAACGTTCGGAATCGTCTTGAGTTAAACAAAGAATCACTCATAAAGTCCATACTCCAAACTTCATTGTATTTTTCAGGAACTTCCAAGTTTTGTCTTTCTCTTGAAGCAAGTCTTCTCCTTCTTTTTCTCAAAATATTCAGTCCTAATTTCTTGTAAATTCTATATACTTTCTTATGATTCCAACCAAAACCCTCATTACGAAGACTGTGAAACATTTTCTTGAATCCATAGCTGGGATGTTTTTCAGAAAGTTGATTCAGGCAATCAATGACGTCCGTATCATCTTTTCTTTTAGGATGATAGTAATAGCTGCTTCGCTCCAAATTCAAAGATTTACACGCCTGCCGAATGTTCATCGGATATTCTGAAACCAGATAAGCAACCACTTCCCGTTTTGTGGCAGGCTTTACCACTTTTTTGAGAGTACGTCTTTCAGTGCTTCATGTTCCAAACTAAGGTTGGCAAACATCTTTTTCAAGCGATTATTCTCTGATTCCAGTTCTTTAATTTTTGCCAGTTCTTTGGTAGAATTAATCCCGCTGAATTTCTTTTTCCAATCGTGCAAAGTCTGATAATGAAATCCATATTTCCGAGACAATTCTTTTGCAGTCTGTCCCGAATCATACTCCTTTAAAATAGCCAAAATTTGGCTGTCTGTAAATTTGCTCGTTCTCATAACCTAAAATTAATCGTTTTTTGTTAATATTTTCAGGGTTATAAAATGTCCAGTTTTTAGGGAGACTTACAGATTGACACCTTTATAAACCAGAAAAAATTTAAAGATTTTGTAAAACAAAATGTTGCTCTATAAAACACAAAAAACCTCGCAAATTGCGAGGTTTTTTGTTATCTATCACACTATATAATCGTGCGGAGCGAGGGGCATACAAATAAACGTTTTTTATTTTTTCATAATTAGTCATAATCATATTTTATTACAAAAACCCAGAATAAAATACATAATATCACAAAGCTTATAACCATTCTTCTAGATTCTTTTACAACTTTTTTATCGTCATAAAAATTGTTGATTTTTTCGGTAAGGTCTTTTTCACCTATTAACCAAGAATCAAAATATAAATGACCATATGCAATTCCTATTAATATAAGATACATCCATTTCCCAATTTCAAATTTATTTCCAAAAAAAATAACCGCTGGAAAAATCAATAAAAATGCCAGAACTCCCCCAAGAGTCATACCTGAATAAAAATTTTTGTTTTTATGATCTTTATAATAAATATGTGTTTGTAAATAACATTCGTAATAGGCATACAAATAAGCATTCTTTAGCTTGTTTTTCATAATTTAAGGATTTAATGATTACTTTTTTATTCTGGATCACCCCAGGTCCAGATATTCCAGTAATTTACATTGCTATTATCAATCAGCAAAGAAGCAGCAGGTCCCGAGTAAGGAACAAAACCTACTCCAAAACTAACAATTCCTCTAGAAATATAACCAGGATGATGAGTTTGTCTGAATTGTTCAAATGAAATAAACAACCCTAGACGTCCAATTCCTTTTACTACTTTGGAATTATTGAGTGCGTTAATTCCTTTAACATTGTTCAAAAACTTTCTCCCAGAAATATATTGGTTACCATTCAGATACCCATTGCTTCTGTATAAGTTGTAAGTTTTGAAAATATTGGATGCTTTTATCATTTTACCCGCGCCTACCAGATCATTTGATACTTGAGCAGTTGTCCCCAAAGTGAGCCCAATGCCATTAGTTGCATAAGATTGTGCTGTACTTGCATTATTGAGTAACCCCCAATAATCCATATAAAAATCATTACCTGTTAATTTTGCTCTATGCATGGTCATATCAGCGGACGAAACTTGCGTCATACCATTACTGTCCACATACATAGAATCTGTTCCATCTAGAGTATACCATCTAGCTTCTCCATTCACAAATGATATTCCATTTATACTTCCACCATTCACAAAATAATTGTACATAGACCCAGCGGCATTTCCAGTAAATGAGTAACTTCCTCCCCCGCCACCTGAACCACCCGCATCAATATAACTGTTTTGCTTGTATATTGGGTTGGTGTGCATATAACCCTGACTGTCTACAGAGAACATCGGACGATATTCATTAGAAAAATTATGGTAGTCATAGAAGCTGTCCATTGCACTTCTCCCATCTGGATCAATAAACCTCACAGGATTATTATTTCCGTAGTGATAAGGAGTAAACCTTCTTGCAATTTCCGCTAAAGGATCTACGACTCCCCATCTTCCCAGGTCGGGCATATAGAACCTTGCACCATAGTCATACATCCCAGACTCCTGCAATTCTTTACCATTGTACTTATACTGATAGGCAGCGTTAACATCATGATAATTACTGTTATGCAACATCCCAAACGGATAATAATTGCTCATTCCTTCCATTTCTCCCGGGATGATGTAGCTGCTGCAATTTCCACCCCAACATTCTTCAACAACTACATCTCCTGTCACCACCCCATTTCCGTCTGCATCGCTATAACTTAATCTTACGTTTCCTAAATGATCGGTAAAGTTATAGAAATACGCATCTCTCTGCGCATCATAATACCCTTCCGAGGTAGGAATGATCACCAGTTTTATTTCAGATCCTACACTTTTATACTGAAAACCATCTACATAATGGGTTTCTGTACTTCCAAAGAGCTTCTTCACTTTTACGCCGTCTGCTCTGTACGTGTAGTTGGTCACTGCAGAGTTTTGGGTAACTTGTTTGGGTAAATTTAAATAATTATACTGAATTGAAGAAATCCCTTTATCTTGATAAGAAGTCATGTTCCCATTATCATCGTAGGTGATATTGGTGGGTGTTGCCTGATAAGGGTAACCAAATGACAGAGGAACAGTTTCGGTCACTTTTTGTAAACGGTTGCTAGCATTGCCGTTTTCGTACTGGTAAGAAAGATCGTCTATCAATTGAGCAGTAGGGCCTCTTCTCTGTCCGGTTCTCTTCATCGACATGATGTTTCCATTACTGTCGTAGGTCACTTTTTCGTAATACTCTCTGAGCGAAGGGTTGGTAGCATCCTGATAAAATCCTGCAGACAGCCTGTTCATATCATCATATACATATCCATACGTTTTCAGAGATTCATTTTCCTGTGTTGCGGTTTTCCAGTCTACTTCTGCAATATTACCATTAAAACGAGGTTTTACCTGCAATGCAGTATCTGAAGTGTCAGGAGTTTCCAAGCCTTCAACCTGATTGTATTTAATTTTATACCCGAATAAATCCCCTGCGAGGTTATTAGGATCATTGATCTGAGTCATCCAACCACGGATATTGTAGGTGTAATCAACCTGCTGTAGTGGATTTGCCAATACCGTTCCTCCCACTTTTTTGTGTTCAAGCTGAGAAAGCTCATTGTATTTGTTTCGGGATAAAATTTCTTCAGGCTTACTGTCTACTTTGTGCTTATGGGTCAGCAGTCTGTTTTGATGATCGTAGGTAAAAGTCTCTGTAATTACTTTTTCGGCATCAGAATTAAGTCTTTTATGTCTTATCACCGACTGTTGGGGAACACCTGCAAAATCCAGCAACGATTCCGTTTTGGTATAGCCGCCCAGATGGTTTTTTCCATGACTTCCGATGGCTCTTCCCAACTGATCGTACCAGATGTGGGTAGAAGACCACGCATCGTTATCAAGGTTTTTGACCAAAGATGCGGTAGGCATAGATTTCAGGTTTCGTATGCTGCTTACATTATTGACAGTAAGATTCACAGAACTGCTGAGTGTTTGTACACCCAATATGTTTTGAGGTGCAGATGTAGTTCCGGGATACGAGTCATAATAATTGACAGAATAAGGAATAAAAGCTGCTGAAGGATAAGCGGTATTGGTATAGAATATTTCCTGCCCGTTCAGTGTAAAAGATTCAGTGCTTCTTGTTTCATTATTTAAGCCTTTCGCATTTGCATTGGTTTGTTCCTGCGCTCTGGTACCTCCCGTGAAAACTCCGGTATACAATACCCTTCCGAACTTGTCATATCTTGTAAACATCCACCTGTTAGGATTGGCAGTATTGTTTTTCATATTGGCATCCTGAGAAGCCACCATACGGTTCTGCTGGTCGTAGACCATATATTCCCATCCTTTTCCGGGAAGCTTTTTCTCGACCTGCCTGAACCGGTTGTCATACACATACTGATAACAAAGGTCATTTAAAATCTGAGAAGTGACTACATTACCATTGGTCGTGATCTTTTCATTTCCTTTGGGTGAGATGACGAATGCCAGCTGGCTGTAATTGTTATAAATATAATAGGTATCCAGCTTTCCGGCTGAGCTTTCTTTCCTTAGAAGCACTGTTTTTCCTTCAGAGTTTTTAAAATCAATCGTGATGTTTCCGTCTTCATCGGTTACTTTATTCTTAGACAACTGATTCGGTGCATAAAACGTAACATTGGTAATGGATGTAGTGAGTACACCGTTACTCCATGATGCTGTGGTATTGAATCTTTTAACCTGATCTCCTTCAATATTCGTGAGATACTGCATTTTGGTGGTGTGTCCCGAACTCATTGCCCATGCTGCACCGGGATGTGCCACTTCTAGCACTCTACCCAAAGGGGAAGCTTCTAGTTTTTGCTCAGAATAGGCATTGGCAACTCCGTAATAGCTGTTAACGGAGTTTTCATCTACCGCCTGTATTCCAGAGTTGGCTGTAGATACAGGGATGGGAAGCAGTGTTTTGGTCTGTCTTCCTAATGGATCATAAGTTATGGGTACCACAAGATCCTGACCTAACGGGGTAGCTTTTACCTGAACGACCTGCTTGGGTCTTCCCAATCCGTCAAAATACTGTACGGTTTCAGATTTTTTGCTTCCGTCCGGAGAAAGATAGACTTTGGTGTAAACATAGTTTTCACTTGTGGTAAGAGTTTGTGCCAGAATGAGGTTGACCGCAAACAATAAAACTAGAATGATTATTTTTTTCATGATTTTGGTTTTTAGTGTTTGTAGTTGTACTTGTGCTCTTTGATGGTATTGCCGTTAACATCTACGGTTTTCAGCAGTCTGTTGAAAGAATCGTATTTGTAGAGTTCCATCATCCCGTTGGGCGGTATGGTGGTGGTGATTCCTATCAAAGGATTGTAAGTATAACAGGTAATCATGAAATTCTGAAGGGAAACATCATTTTTAAAAGTATTCAAAGCATTGATCAAAGCCTGTTCTTTAGCTTCTTCCTGAGCCACTGTAGCCATTCCGTCTTCATTGGAAGCGTTCACTATCGCTGTAATGAATGATGCAGGAATGTCAGATAATTTAGCACCTTCTATTTTTGCAATAGGAAGGGTTTTATCATATCCATAGATAATGGTCGTAGATATTCCGGTACTTCCTACCTCAGGAAATGAGGTATACTGAACAAGGTTTCCTTTATCGTCATAGATGTCGAAAGATGCATTTTTAAGAGACTGCGAAAGATTATCCGGCAGAAAGCTGAGCTGTGAGGTTGGATAGAAATGGGAAGTGTTTTCAAACTTAGTTTCAGATTTTGAAATAATAGAGCCGTTGCGTTTAGATTCTACAATCAATGGAATGGATGTTATATTAGCATTCCAAAGTTTTGGATCGGTTTGAAACTGTCCCCAAGGATAGATGATATTGACCTCAGAAACAGTTCCGTCTGATCCGGTATTTTTTTCGTTAATCACATTGAAATCATTTTTGTCGCGGGTAATCTCTGATATATTAGAATATGCTCCTGACGCAGTGTATGCAGTAGAAATTGTTTTTTGATATTTTATCACACCGTTTCTTCTGAAATCAAAGCTTTGCCCGTTGTAACTTCCAGTACCCACATAGGCGCTTCTTATTGAAAGCATTTCTGAGTGGATGCTGTCTTTCTGAATCAGTGAATTGTCAGCAGCAAAAACCTCTCTTTTAGCTAATAATCCGTCTTTTAAGATATTTACAAATCTAATCGTATTGCCGCCAACTAATATAGTGTCTTGAGGTGGAGTAGGCTCTAGCAAGTCGTACAGCGTTTTGTAGTAGTATTTTGTATATCCGTTATTCTGTCCGATGGTTTCTTTAACATTTTGATAAACCACCGATTCTTCATTTTCGATTTCATTAAAAAATCCACTTGTCGGACTGCTCCCGTCAAATTTTTGATAGTTATAGCTTTTGGTCAAACCTTCGTTCACTACATTATTATCAAGGTATTCTATTTTCTTTATTCGAACTCCTTTTCCGGTGGAATAGTTTGGCAGGGGAACTGACTTATAACGGATTCTGTGGATGGTAACAATACCCTTACCACCTGTTCCAGTAAGGGAGAATGACCTTTTTCCCGGCGGATATTTTTTAGATACATCGTAACCGTTTACTCCACCAAGTAATTCTCCAGTTACAAAAAAATTACCATCTGTTGGCTGAATCGGTCCGTTTGTATATAATTCGTCAATTCTTATATGGAAAAAAAGATAACTGTGTCCATCTGGTTCATCAGGGTTTACAGGAAGCGTAAATCCTCCGTTATATGGCCCATACTGGAAATCAAAAGGATAAGATCCGATATATTCGAAATACTGTGCGTCACGATCCTTCACTTCATGTGGGGGTGCCAGATGCTGATAATTTGGAAAACTTTTATCTACATAATATATATTAGGTTCAAACGTATATCTAACTTCTGTTCCGTTAGGATACTTTATGGACTGTAGTAATCCGGCACCCAAATACTTTGGATTATTATATTCTGCTGTAAAGCATGTAAATGCATCTAAATTAGGATATGTAGACCAATTTTCTGATACCACAAAATTATTTCCTGGGTATGTAGCAGGATATTTTATCTCAGTAGTTTCGTAAGAGTTTCCTGTACCATATTTCAAAACTTTTGTTAACTGTCTTTTCTGTTGATTGAGATAATAACTACATCCAAAATTTACTCCACTGTCAATAAATCCGTAAGGATATCCTGTAGCCAAATACTGAGATTGAAGCGCGTATTTTTCAATCAGCTTACCTGCCTTATTTTTTAATTCTACAAAGTTCAATTGAAATGGATCTACGTAAGATTTTCTAAAATTACTGTCAAACGAATAACTGAACTGAATACTTCCAAAATCTCTTGATGTAATTTTATTGATTTTCAAAGATTTGACGGATATTTGAGATGTATTTCCTGCATTTGCAGGAACTTGATAACTATCTTCCTGATATTCAAAAACAGCAAGTTCGTTTGCGTTTAGATCATCAATTCTAGTCAAATAAAAGCAGCTCGTGAAAGCTTTGTGCATTGCATTTAATGCATTATAGTAATAAGAATTATCTAATGTTTCAAAATAATAAGAAATACCGTTTTCATCTATTATTTTAAATTTGTAGAGATCCGTTCCCGTCTCAGTCACGGAAATCTGAAATCTATTTTCTGTTACTTTGTTAATAATTAAAGCGTTCCCTTCTTTAAAAAATTGAAAAGTTCCACCTCTTCCCAAAAAATTAAAGTGATAGTTATTGTTAGGTACCCCATTGCCTTGATCTACTTCACGATAAATCAAATTCGTAGAACCTGTCAAATTCCATCCTAAACCTACATCACTGGCTTTACTTTCCATGAAAGTATTGTTGGGATGATAGGTAAGCCCAAGGTTAATGGCAACCCCCTTTTGATGGGCAGCCAATGAAAAAAAAGGAATTTCAATCTCAGGAATTCCTGTTGACATTGCTGATGGTGATTTTATTTTACTGGCAATCCCAGATGCCGTAGGAGCAGTAATATTTGACCCTAGAATTGTTGATTCGTAACCCTGTGCGTTCAAAAAAGCAGAGCAGATCATTATTAGAAAAACTAAAAATTTATTCATTGTTTTGTGTTTTTATTTCTTAATTAATTTAGCATTAGCAGTTTTATTCGCATCCGTTTTCACCGTCACCAAATACGCCCCTTGAATCAGATTCTGCGTATTGATCTTCGTTACCTTATTTTTAGTTTTTAGGCTTTGAATCTGTCTGCCACCCATATCGTAAAGCGTGATATCAGCTTCTTTAAAACCTTGCTCTGAGCCTGTCGAAGAGTCAAAACCAATCTCAACATAACAGTAATCAGATACCGGATTTGGGTAGATCTTAATGTCTGATTTTTCGATCAGCTGATCCAGTTGTTTATCACCCAGCTTCACAATTTTCCAGTTTTCTTTCCCCAACTCTTCTGCACTGGTACCCGCCAACACAATAGAGCCGTCTCTGTTTAATTTAATGTCAGATAACCTTTCCTCCTTTTTTCTGGATTCTCCTTTCACATGCTTTCTCCACTGCTCATTTCCGTTTTGATCAAGATAGATCATCCAAAAAGTCTCATCATCTGATTCTATTCTGCCTTCCGCCTGAGTATAACCGCCAAGCAAAATTCCTTTTGAAGTTTTATCGTCTCCGGTTTTCACCACATTCATGCCCATCAGAACATCTCTGTTCTTAAAATTGTAGGATTTCTGCCACAGTTCTTCACCTCTTTCATTAAGGGAGATCAACCAAAGGTCTGTTCCTTCTTCAATGCTGACGGTTTTATTTCCGGATCTTTCAGATCTCGATTCACCACCCACGATAAATCCTGTGGAAGTCATTGCCAAAGTTCTTAAATGGTCATCGCCTTTTCCTCCAAAGTTCTTCTCCCATTCTACTTTTCCGTCTTTATTAAGCTTGACGATCCAGTAGTCACCTTCACCAAAGTTTTCAGACTTTTTTGAAATGGATAAGACTTCGTTTGAGATCGCATGGGTTTCTTTACTTCCAGCTTCAGACTTCAGACTTCCAGCTGAATTTCCGCTTCTCGAATACATCCCTAGCAATGCACCTCCATCTAAGGTCGGAATCATCTTCTCCACTTCATCCAGACCTTTTCCACCTAAAATAATCTGTGAAAGCTCTTTTCCGTTTTTATCGATTCTTGAAATTAGTACATCTTTAGATCCATATCCTTTGGGTGCGTTCTGAACATTTCCGGCAACAAAAAATCCGAAATCTGTAGTTTGAATCACTGCTCTGGCTTCCTCATCCTGAGAAGTTCCCAAAGTTTTCTGCCATAGCTCATCACCATATTCATTGATTCTAATCAGCCAGATATCAGATCCCCCTTTAGCATCCTCTTTTTTATCTAACCCTTTTCCGGAGTAAGAAGTCCCGGCCAACAGAAAACCACCTTCCTGAGTAGCGACTGTTGCGGAAAGAAAATCATGGTTCTGTCCGGAGAAATACTTTTCCCAGACTTCTTCACCTTGTTGGTTGAGTTTTACCAAGTGAAAATCGTAACCATTGTTAGCCTGTTGTTTATCTGAAGCTGAAATGGTACTTCCTGCACCCAGCTTCCCGCTTCCTGCTTGGATACTGCTTCCTGTAATGAGATATTGCTGGTCGATTGTTGTGGTGACCTGCGAAAGAAAATCCTGAGTAGAGGATTTAATGTCTTTTTGCCATACCACATCCTGAGCATACCATACTGCGGTAGTGCATAGTAGAACTGCACTCATGTAGAGTTTTTTCATGATTTATGTTTTTAATAATTGTTATTTTTTTGCTAATATAAAAATATATTTAACTCCTGCTATAAGGAAAACCTTAAAAGAAGTAAATATTGATTATAATTTAATTTTCCATGTTTTTTCATATCATTTTTTATCTTTACGAATGCCCGCAATAGTAATAAACCAGTTTTTACCATTCACTTTTCACCGTTCTTTTTTTATCATTCACTTTTAGCAGCCACTTTGTCATCCCGTAGAGATCTGGACACAGTAAAAAAATGAGTTATGATTCCTCCAGAAATCATACAAAGTCAATAACAAAGTGACTGCTAAATTTCATTAATACGATTAATAAAAGACATTCATTTTTATTTTTTTTATACTCTCTACGCAAATATCAATATCTAATGCGACAGAAGATGACGTGTTATTTTAATTCAAATTTATTATCTCTAGAAAATAAAAAGGCGTGGAGCTATATCTACTGCCTTGGAGATACTAGTATATCTAATGAACAAATAGACAAGCCCACGCCAAGCGTGAACACTGCTATTCTTGTTCATCTTATAAATTACCTTAATCACTTGTCAAGATTTCTTTCCGAGACATACAGAAACTATTCCGTGATATACATTTTGTTTTTCGAAGCGTACAGATGATATCCCGAATCATACATAAGACATTCCGAGCCATGTAGAAGACATTCCGTTCCTTACAGAATACATTCCGAAGCGGACAGATGGTTTCCTGATCGTGCAGATGGAATTTATTGAAAATAGGAAATGTATTGATCAGTAAAGAAATATTCTTCAGACTGCTAAATTGCGCTTTGTAGAATAAAAGATATTAATTATAAAGTGGATGATGTAGCTGATGATTTATTGTCTTCAATTACAGTGATATTGTCACAAAAAAACCTTCCAATTCATTGGAAGGTTTTATAGTATATAATGTAGATCTTATTTTATAATCCGAATTGCTTCGCAAACAAATCAGGAAAAACTCCTAAAGCAACCAGCGATAATATGATTGCTACTGCAACGATATTGTAAGTAACCGTTACTTTTTCTGAAGTTTTAAAAGTTGTTTCTTTAAAGAAGAACATCGCAATGATTAATCTTAAATAATAAGCAATAGAAATCGCCGAACCTAAAACCGCTACGATTACTAAGAACGTATTATCATCTCTTGTCAACGCCTGAGCAAATAATGAGAATTTACCCATAAAACCTGCTGTCAAAGGAATTCCCGCCATTGATAATAAAGAGATTGTTGCAACTACAGCCAGTAAAGGTTCTGTTTTTGCCAATCCTTTAAAAGCTCCGAACGAAGTTTCTCTTTTGATTTTTTCTACCCAAATCAGACACATAAAAACTCCCACTGTAGACAGTGAATAGGCGAATAGATAGAAAGCTAAAGTATACGTAGAAAGCGCATTCATTCCGAAGAAAACCAAACCGATATATCCTGCGTGAGATACTGACGAGTAGGCCAACATTCTTTTTGCATTGGTTTGCGCAAGTCCCATAACATTCGCAAGAACCAGAGTGATGATTAAGAATACTCCAAGAATATTGATCCATTCAGCAGTTACGCCCGAGAATCCAATCGTCATTAATCTGAACAAAGCAAAGAAACCTGAGATTTTTACCACACTCGCCATGAAAGCCGTAATCAATGAAGGTGAACCTGCATAAACATCAGGACTCCACATATGGAAAGGTGCTAAAGCCACTTTGAATGACATAGCACATAGCATTAAGATAACACCTAAAATCAACATAATATTTTTAGGATTTGTGATCGTAAATTCCTGAATTCTATATAAATCAAAAGTTCCTGTACTTCCGTAGATAAATGCAATACCAAACAACAGGAAACCTGTTGCAAATGCACCCATCAGGAAATATTTAATAGAAGCTTCGTTTGATCTTAAATCTGTTTTGTTCGCTCCCGCCATTACATACAACGGAATAGAAAGAATCTCAACGCCTAAGAATAAAGTCACTAAGTTTTGGAAACCAAAAAGGATAATTCCGCCACAAAGCGCAAACAACATTAATGCATACAATTCTGACTGATGGCTTCTGTGATTGCTGAATGCAAAACCTCCCAGAAAGAATAACAGTAAAGTCGTTACAATAGAAATCTTTGTGAATAAAGCTGCATTTGCGCTGAATTCATACATGTGTCTGTACTGCTCAAAGAATGAAGCTTCCGGCAAGAAACTCACATACAGGGCAATGATTAATCCAAAAATCCCAATGTATCTTGCGAATTTTCCTTGCTCAAAAACTCCCGAAAATAACGCAGCAACTGCAGTTAGGAAAACAATAATTAAAACACTCATAATTTATATTTGAGATGAGAAGGTTCAAAGTTTTATCAGTTCAGGACAAAAGGTTGAGGTTTTGAGTTTTAGTTTTTCACTTAGCTCTTTTTACATTTACCTTTTTACTTTTATCTTGGCTCTTTTTACTTTTTACCTCTTAATTCTTTAATCTTTTACTATTTAAATTTTAGTTAACCATTGAAGTATAAATAAACTTCAGTGAACTACTTACCATATCAATGACCGGCTGAGGGAAAACTCCCAAGACAATTACAAATACTGCAATGCTTGCCAATACCGAGAATTCTACTGCTGATAAATCTTTAGCTGTACTTAAAACTGCATCGTCTCCCTGTCCGAACATTGCTTTTCCGTAGAATCTTAAAAGATATACTGCGCAAAGAATAACGGTAAGACCTGCGATAACTGAAGCCAATACGTTAAAGTCAAAGATCGATTTAATCAAAATAAATTCTCCGATAAAACCATTCGTCAATGGAACACCCATTGAACCTAATATGATAATCAGAAACAAAACGGCAAACTTAGGAGCGACTTTCGCCAAACCTCCCATCTGTCTGATGTCTCTTGATTTAAATCTTTTGTATAAAATATCAGCACAGAAGAATAAACCTGCCACGTTGATCCCGTGAGCAAATGTCTGTACCAAAGCTCCTTCAGCTCCTTCAATCGTAAATGTTCCTCTTAAAGTAAGAACCGCAGAAGAGAAAATACCTGCCACCATCAATCCAACGTGTGAGAAAGAAGAATACGCAATGATTCTCTTCATATCAGTCTGGATGATCGCAATTAAAGCTCCGTGAACAATTCCTACAATCGCCAGGATGATTACAATCTGTCCTGAAATTCCGAAGATTGCGGTCGGTGTGATCGGAATCAGATAACGAAGTACACCATAGATTGCCATTTTAAGCATAATCCCTGATAACAACATCGATCCCTGAGTAGGAGAGTAGGTATAAGTATCCGGTTGCCAAGTATGGAATGGGAAAACCGGAAGTTTTACTGCGAATGCAAAGAAGATAAACCAGAAAACAACAATCTGCTGAGTCTCGCCAAGGTCTGCGTTATACAAATCTGTTAAAGCAAATGATGCTGAATGCGTGTAAACGTAGATTAAACCAGCCAACATAAACAATGATCCTACGAAAGTATACACGAAGAATTTTGTGGTGAACTCAAGTCTTTTGTTTTCCTGACCCCAAAGTGCGGCGATAAACCAGATCGGGATTAAAGTTACTTCCCAGAAAATGTAGAATAACAATCCGTCTAAAGCAGTGAAAACACCCACCAATCCGAACTGCATCAGCAAAATCAGACCGTAGAAAGAATTTTTATAACTTACATTCTCATTAAAAGATGATAAAATAATGATCGGCATCAAAATATTGGTCAGCAGTAAAAGAAGTAAGCTCATTCCGTCAATTCCGAAATGAAGGTTACTTTTTATAAACTGTGACCAAGGATAGTTGATCTCGTACTGCAATACGCTGTCTACGGTTGGATTAAAATCAAAATCCGAAACAACGTAAAATGTAAGCAGCATTTGAATCAAAGCAATTCCTAATGCCAGGTATTTGCTGGAAGTATTCCTCCATGCAAAGACCAATCCCGAACCTACTAGAGGTAAAAGTAATAATGTTAATAGTAAATAAGACATTATTGTAATATAAAGTTAACAATTAATATAATTCCCACAGCTAAAGACATGATCAGAATGTAGTTTTCTACATTTCCGTTCTGTATACGCTTCATCGATCTTCCGCTGTCTTCAGCACCTTCTCCGATGTAGTCTACAAAACGATCAAGAACGCCTTTGTCAAACATTTTTCCGCCACGTCCCAGTCCTTCAACAGTTTTTACAATTAATGCATTGTAAAGTTCGTCAACGTACAATTTCTTAGCAGAAAGTTTTTCCCATCCTGTATAATCGTCTTCAGCGATAGCTCTTTTTTTCTTATTTACATAAGTATTTTTCACGATAAACCAAACTGCAAAAAACATGGCAACAGTTGCACCTAAAAGAATAAATTCGGTGCTTTCTGCTACTCCTGTAAGTGTAGTTTCCATTTGCTTAAAGCTTTCTTCTGTCAAAACAGGTTTAAGCCATTCCATTAATTTAGCATAATGACCGTGACCAATGAAGTGAGGAAGGTTAATAAAACCTCCAAGCACTGAAAGTACAGCCAAAACGATTAATGGTAAAGTCATATTAAGAGGACTTTCGTGTAAATGATGTTTTTGTTCCTCCGTACCTCTGAAATCTCCATGGAAAGTCAGGTAATACAGTCTGAACATATATGTTGCAGTAACAGCAGCCAAGATGAATAACATCACCCAGTAAATTGGGTTTTTAGAATAAGCCGCTACTAAAATTTCGTCTTTTGAAATCATCCCTGATAATAAAGGGAATCCTGAGATTGCTAAAGTTCCGATAAGGAAAGTAGCGTGAGTGATTGGAATATATTTTTTCAAACCTCCCATGAAACGCATATCCTGCTCGTTGCTCATTGCGTGAATGACAGAACCTGCACCTAAGAATAACAAAGCTTTAAAGAAAGCGTGCGTCATTACATGGAACATTGCGGTTGTATATGCTCCCAAACCTAAAGCAATAAACATAAAACCCAATTGTGAAACTGTAGAATATGCCAATACTTTCTTGATGTCGTTCTGACGAAGCGCATAGAAACCTGCCAATGCTGCGGTTAAGAATCCGATTAATAAAATTCCATCCTGAACCGTTGGGGCTAAAGTAAATAAGAAATTAGATCTTACCACCAAATAAATACCTGCCGTTACCATCGTCGCCGCGTGAATCAATGCAGAAACTGGAGTCGGACCAGCCATCGCATCTGGTAACCAAGTATATAAAGGAACTTGAGCAGATTTTCCGGTCGCACCAATAAATAAACTCGCCGTGATAAATATGATAATTGTTCCGTCTAATTCAAATTTTCCTACGTTTTGAGCAACAGTTAAATAATCAACTGCATTTGTCTGAGAAGCAATCATGAAAATTCCAATCAACAAAGCAAGGTCACCAATTCTGTTCATGATGAAAGCTTTTCTTGCTGCTTTCCCATATTCTTCGTTCGTGTACCAGAAACCGATTAGTAAATAAGAACACAAACCTACACCTTCCCATCCGATGAATAAGATTAAGTAGTTGCTTCCCATTACCAATAGTAACATAGAGAAGATAAATAAATTTAAATAAGTAAAAAACTTATAAAAACCTTTATCATGACTCATATATCCGATAGAGTAGAGGTGAATCAAAGACCCGATTCCTGTGATGATCATCACCATCATTAATGACAGCTGATCGATCTGAAAACCGAAGTTGATTTGAATTCCGTTAACTCTGAACCATTCAAAAGCTTTTACGATTACGGGCTGACTTTCAGAATCGAAATTCATGAAAATGCTTACTGCAATACAGAACGGAATAAAAACCATTGCCGTTGCCAGAGAACCCACCACTTTTTTTGGAAGATTTTTTCCGAATAAACCGTTGATAAGAAAACCTAAAAGTGGTAAAAGTATTATTGCATAGACTAAATTCTCCATTCTTTATCCTCTTAATTTATTAAATATACTTACATCCACAGAACGGGTATTTCTGTAGAGCATCGCAATAATTGCCAAACCTACCGCTACTTCCGCAGCAGCAACCACCATAATGAAGAAAACTAAAAGCTGTCCGTCACTGTTCCCATTGTACGCTGAAAATGCAGCCAGCAAAAGGTTCACAGAATTCAGCATAAGCTCCACACAACCCAAAATTACAATCGCGTTTTTTCTCAGTAATACTCCCAAAACCCCAAGACAGAACAATACTGACGAAAGGATGATGAAATATTCCAGAGGGACGCTTTGCATAAAAGTATTTACTTCTCCCATAATTTATAAATCTTTTTTACCGATTAATACCGCACCTACAATACCTGCTAAAATCAGGATGGAAGCAAGCTCAAACGGCAAAACATATTCGTTGAATAAAAGTCTTCCCAGATTCTTTGTAAGGCCAACGCCTTTGTCTACGTTTTCTACCACTACATGTTGTTCCTGAACTCCTCTGAAAACACCCAAAACCCCAATTAATAAAAGACCAGCTGTAAAAACTCCAACAAACTTTAAAGTATTGTTCTTCTTACTTTCGTCTTCCTTATTAAGGTTAAGCATCATTAAGATGTAAAGGAATAAAACCATGATCGCACCTGCGTAAACGATGATCTGTATGATGGCCAAAAATTGTGCATTCAAAAGAATGTACATTCCGGCGATTGAAAACATTGTAACAATTAATGACAGAATAGCGTAGAGAGGATTTCTCGCAAATACGAAGTAAACCGCACTTGACACTGCTAAAAACGCCACCAAGAAAAATAAAAACTGATCCATTATTTTACCGCATTTTTTTGTTTCTCGGACTGTCTTTCTGTGATGTCAATCCTTTCATTAATTTTTTCAACCAATTTATCTTTTCCATAAATGAAAGAACCTCTGTTGGTTTCTACATCTACCAAACGGTCTGTAAGATAAATTGCAGATTTCGGACAAGCCTCTTCGCACATTCCGCAGAAAATACATCTCAACATATTGATTTCATATACTGATGCATATTTTTCTTCTCTGTAAAGATCTTTTTCTTCTCTTGTTCTTTCTGAAGCCGTCATTGTAATTGCTTCGGCAGGACATGCCACCGCACACAAACCACAAGCTGTACATCTTTCTCTGCCTTCTTCATCTCTTTTCAGAACGTGCTGACCTCTCCAGATATCTGCTCTCGGTTTTTGTACTTCCGGATAAGAATAAACATTCGGAGCACGTTTTACAACGGTTCTCACAGCATGCTTAAAAGTAATCCCCATTCCCTTGAAAATCGCCGGAAGGTAGATTTTCTCAGAAAAGGTCATTTCTTTATTCGAAACAACTTTTGATCTGTTTGTAAGTTTCATTTTTTATTGTTTAAATGTTGGAAGATGGAAGCTGGGTGATGGAAGTTATCTCATCGCTGCTTTCTCATCAGCTCATTTTTCAAATTTATATTTCTGTTAGAAGTTGGAAGCGGAATTTAATCCTATTTTCAAATTCTCAAATTATTTCATTTTCAAATTAATTACCGAAAGCAAGAATAACAGCTCCTGTAATCATCAGGTTTACCAATGCCAATGGAATCAAAGTTTTCCATCCTAAGTGCATCAATTGGTCATATCTGAATCTTGGTAGTGTCCATCTGATCCACATAAAGATCAAAATTCCGACTATAGTTTTAGTTAAAAATGCTACAATACTTAAGATTCCTGCTGCATTTTCTCCCCAGTTTTGGGTTACCCATTCAATTCCCGGGTAATTGTAACCACCAAAGAAAAGAACCACGATAAATGCGTTTGAAATAAACATGTTCACATATTCACCAAACATATACAATCCTAATTTCATTGATGAATATTCTGTTGAATATCCTGTAACCAATTCAGATTCACATTCAGGTAAATCGAAAGGGTGACGGTTGGTTTCTGCCAAGGCCGATACAAAGAAAATTAAAAATGCTAAAGGTTGGTAAAGTATATTCCAGTTTAATCCGTCTATCTCAAAAAGACCCCAAATTTTTCCTGAGGTTTGAGTTTCGGTAATTACTTTTAAATCTAAACTTCCTGTCATCATAATGATAGAAAGTAGAGCAAGACCCATCGCCAATTCGTAAGAAATCATCTGCGAAGAAGCACGGATTGCACCCAGTAATGAATATTTGTTGTTGGAAGCCCAGCCTCCAATCATAATTCCGTAAACTCCGATAGAAGCCATACCGATGATGAATAGTACACCTACATCAATATTAGCAACCTGTAAATCGAAAGATTCACCACCAATATTCAGCGTTTTACCCCAAGGAATAACCGCTCCGGTAATCAATGAAATAAACATTACCAACGCAGGTCCCAATACAAAAAGGAATCTTTCTGCATTTTGCGGAGTAAAATCTTCTTTAAAGAAAAATTTCCCACCATCTGCAAGAGGTTGCAATAAACCGAATGGTCCAGATCTGTTAGGCCCAATTCTGTCCTGCATAATTGCCGCTACTTTTCTTTCTGCCCAAGTAGAGTAGGCTGCTATCGTTAATGATAACAGGAAAAGTGCCAGTACAAGTATCAATTTAAATGTAAGTAAATCCATTTTTTATTTAAATGTTTGAAGATGGGAGTTGGAAGCTGGAAGTTTAGCAATTCTCGGCACTAACTCTTCATCTCATTATCAAATTCTTATCTATTTAAAGTTCAAAGGTTGAAATTGAAAGTGAATCTTGATTTATGAAAGTTAAAAACTTCCATCATCCAGCTTCAAGCATCCAACTTTTTTATTTTTAGTCTTTTTCGCTGATTTCTTTCGCCATCGGATTGTCTAAAACTCTCAATTCGTCTTTAGGTTTCTCGTAATGGTTTAATGAAATAACAGAATGTCTGTCGATATTTCTAGGACCTTCAATGTTCCAGTCTGACAATGACTTTCTTTCGAAACGGCAAGTGTCGCAGATAAATTCTTCAACTTCTCCCCACTGATCTTTTCTTGCAGTAACTCTTACGATCTCATCACCTTTCATGTAAACAGTAGCTTTCCCTGAACATTTATCACATTTACAAGAAGCATTCATTGGCTTTGTAAACCAAACTCTGCTTGCAAAACGTGCTGTTCTGTCAGTCAATGCTCCAACCGGACAAACGTCGATGACGTTTCCGATAAAGTCATTATCTAAGGCTTTGTTTAAATAAGTAGAAATTTCAGCATGATCTCCTCTGAACAAAATTCCGTGCTCACGCTCACCAGTCAACTGATTCGCAGCTAGAACGCATCTTGCACATAAGATGCAACGGTTCATATTCAGTTTGATGTGTGGACCTAAGTCGTCAGCTTCGTATGTATTTCTCTTAAATTCAGTTCTGGTTTCAAGATTTCCGTGCTCGTAACCTAAATCCTGAAGATGACATTCTCCAGCCTGATCACAAACCGGACAATCTAATGGGTGATTCACCAACAAGAATTCAGTAACCGCTTTACGGCCTTCCTGTGCTTTATCAGAAGAAAGATTTTTCACTTCCATTCCGTCCATCACATTGGTTCTGCAGCTTGCTACCAATTTAGGCATCGGACGCGGATCTGCTTCCGAACCTTTAGAAACCTCTACCAAACATGTTCTACATCTTCCTCCACTGGCTTCCAATTTGCTGTAATAGCACATTGCTGGTGGCACAGATTTTCCGCCGATTTGTCTTGCTGCTTCCAAAATGGAAGTTCCAGGCAAAACTTCAGTAGTTTGTCCGTCTATTGTTATTTTAAATTTCTTAACCTCTTCGCTCATATTCTTTCGCTTTATAATGCGCTAAGCAATAGTTCTATTTATTAATTAAAATCAAATTACTTTGATCTTTTTGTTGTATTAAAAGTATATCCAATTCCAAAATTGAATTGTGCATATACAAAATCCTGAGAAGCTTTATCCGGCTTGTTGTTTAGTGTTGTTTTAATATCCGGCATATTTATGTATCCAAACTTTCCTTCTGCCTGAAGTACAATATGCTTAATAATAACTACACTTACACTTGCTCTTGCATCTAACCCAAAACCCGCTAAATGGAATCTGTCACTTCTTTCATTTCCCATTAACTGAACATTAGATTTTGGCAATAAAGCTCCTAATCCACCTCCATAACTCAGGAAAATATCAATATTTTTTTTATCTAAAATGTTATGATATTTCTGAGCACCAATGTTGATATAATTAAGACCGTCTGTGTGTTCGAATGTTAAAAATTCTCCACTGTTCAGGTCTACCTTTCCGTTATTCACCATTCCTGCATATTTAGGATCATTAATATATCCTCTCATATTAACAGTTTGGTTTTGATCCATTACATACTTCATATGATCCATTCCTAAAGTAATTCCAAAATTATCTTTCGGGAAATAGGTAATCCTGTAATTAACCTGAGGAATCGTTATACTTCCCGGATTAAAATAGGTTCCCCAATCAAAATGAGTCTGTCTGTCGTTTGCAACTACATTATCCAACTGAAAATCATAACCATCACCTTTGAAACGAATGTCTGATTTTGAATATTTTGCATTATTCCATCCCCAAAACACCAAGAAGCTTCCTTTTTTAAAAGGATTATCTGATGATTTTAATTCGCTTCTATCATATGGTGGAATAAGATCATTTTTTAATCTTCTTTCACTAATTAAAGTGTCTTGTGTAATTTGTCCGAAAACAAAATTCGACATCAATATTCCAACAACAATAATCTTCTTCAAAATTTCAATCTCTATTAATTACTTGTTGCAACTGGAATCGGGTCTGCATAATTGGCCAATCCGTAGTTTTGAGTTTGACTTAGTTCGGGATTTTTCACATGCCATTCAAATTCATCTCTGAAATGACGAATTGCTGCTGCTACAGGCCATGCTGCAGCATCACCTAACGGACAAATAGTGTTTCCTTCGATTTTTCTCTGGATGTCCCAAAGTAAATCGATGTCCTCCATTTTTCCTTCTCCTTTTTCTATTTTCTTTAAAATCTTATGCATCCATCCCGTTCCTTCACGGCAAGGAGTACACTGTCCGCAACTTTCATGGTGATAAAATCTCGCCAAAGTCATGGTATGTTCTACAACACACTGGTCTTCATCCAATACAATAAAACCTCCTGAACCCATCATCGTTCCGGTAGCAAAACCACCGTCAGCAAGAGATTCATAGTTCATATATCTTGGTTCACCGTTTACCGTTTTCAATAATAAGTTTGCCGGAACAATTGGAACTGAGCTTCCTCCAGGAATACAAGCCTTTAGCTTTTTACCGTTTGGAATTCCACCGCAATATTCGTCAGAATAAATGAATTCTTCAACAGTAATGGTCATGTCGATTTCATATACTCCAGGCTTATTAATATTTCCGCAAGCAGAAATTAATTTTGTACCTGTAGATCTTCCAACACCGATTTTAGCATATTCCGCACCTGTAATATCAATGATAGGAACGATTGCTGCGATAGATTCAACGTTGTTTACTACGGTCGGTCTTTCCCAAAGTCCTTTTACAGCAGGGAAAGGTGGTTTTAATCTTGGGTTTCCTCTTTTTCCTTCCAGAGATTCTAGCAAAGCAGTTTCTTCACCACAGATATAAGCTCCGCCACCTCTTTGAACGTAAATTTCACAATCGAAACCTGTTCCCAAAATGTTTTTACCTAAAAATCCTGCAGCTTTAGCTTCATCAATCGCTTCTTCCAAAATATCAGGAATCCATGAATACTCTCCACGGATGTAGATATAAGAAACATTTGAACCTAAACAATATGAAGAAATTAGCATTCCCTCAATCAAAAGATGAGGAAGAAATTCCATTAAATATCTGTCTTTAAAAGTTCCCGGTTCAGATTCGTCTGCATTCACTACCAAGTGTCTTGGCACACCTTCCGGTTTTGCCAGAAAGCTCCACTTCATTCCTGTTGGGAAACCTGCACCACCACGACCACGAAGACCTGAAGTTTTTACCTCTTCAAGAATTTCATCGGGTGTCATTTTCAAGGCTTTTTCAGCTGCTGTATAACCTCCCTGTTTACGGTAAGTTTCATAGTAACGGATACCTTCGATGTGTGCGTCTTTAAGTAAAAGTTTTTTACTCATTTTAATATGCTTATTGCAATTGGCTTTTGGCTTCTTGCATTTAATTGTTAAAATTTAAATTAATTTAAAACCAAAGATTTTAAATTGTATTAGCCCAAATCAACTTGTCCTTCTCTGCAAAGATCAAGGATTTCGTCCACTTTTTCTATGGTTAAATTTTCGTGATAGAACTTTCCTAACTGTAGCATAGGAGCATATCCGCAAGCACCAAGACATTCAGCTGGCTTTAATGTAAACATTCCGTCTGCGGTAGTTTCACCATCCTTGATGTTCAGTTTTGTTCTGATGTGATCTAATATTTTTTCGCTTCCACTTACCATACATGGTCCGGTTCTGCAAACTTCCAAAACATATTTGCCGACAGGCTTCATATTAAACATTGTATAGAAAGTTGCCACTTCATATACTTCAATTGGTTTAATGCTTAATAATTCAGCAACATAATCCATCACAGGAACATCTAACCAACCTCCAAATTCTTTCTGTGCAATATGCAGCACTGGAAGAAGAGCCGATTTTTGTTTTCCTTCGGGATATCTAGCGATAATTTTATCTACCTGCTGTAAACTTTCCGGTTTAAAAGCTATTGTTTCGCTCATTTTTTATCTAAGATTTCAGATGCCAGATTTCAGACATCAGATTTTAAATTTATATATAAAGCGAAGAGTCTAACATCTTAAATCTGATGTCTAACGTCTTCTTTTTATGCGTCTAATTCTCCCGCAATAATATTCATACTACACATAGTAACGATCGCATCAGAAATTACTGAACCTGTAATCATTTCAGGATAAGCCTGATAATAAATGAAACAAGGTCTTCTGAAATGTAATCTGTATGGCGTTCTACCACCATCACTTACCAGGTAGAATCCTAATTCGCCGTTTCCACCTTCTACTGCGTGGTAAACTTCGCCTTTCGGAACATCAGTTTCTCCCATTACAATTTTGAAATGGTAAATTAAAGCTTCCATTTTCTGATAAACATCTGCCTTCTCAGGAAGATAAAAATCAGGAACGTCCGCATGGAAAGGTCCTTCTGGAAGATTATCGTAAGCTTGGTTGATTATTTTTAATGATTCCCAAATCTCTTGTTGACGAACCATAAATCTGTCGTAAGTATCTCCTGCAGTTCCCACAGGAATGATGAAGTCAAAATCTTCGTAAGAAGAATAAGGTTCTGCAACTCTTACATCATAATCAACACCTGATGCACGTAAATTCGGACCTGTAAAACCATAGCTTAAAGCTCTTTCAGCAGAAATTGCTCCTGCACCAATGGTTCTGTCCATAAAGATCCTGTTTCTCTCTAACAACTGACCAAATTCAGCAAATCTTGCAGGGAAAGTTTTTAAGAAGTCTTTCAGCAATTCATGGAATTTTGGAGTGAAATCTCTTTCAAAACCTCCGATTCTCCCCATATTGGTCGTCATTCTTGCACCGCAAATCTGCTCGTACATATCATAAATACGTTCTCTTTCGATGAACATATAAGTCAATCCTGTAATTGCACCTGCATCCATTCCAGTTACTCCGTTACAGATTAAGTGGTCACCGATTCTTGCCAGTTCCATTAAAATAACACGCATATAATCTACACGTTTCGGAACTTTGATGCCAATTAGCTTTTCAACTGTCATGTGCCATCCTAAATTATTGATAGGAGCCGAGCAGTAGTTCATACGGTCTGTAAGCGTAGTGATCTGAGAATAGTTTCTTCTTTCAGAAATTTTCTCAAAAGCTCTGTGGATATAACCAACTGTCTGCTCAGCATGAAGAATTCTTTCTCCATCCATCGTCAACACATTCTGGAAAATTCCGTGTGTTGCAGGGTGAGTAGGTCCGAGATTTAAGGTATATAACTGCCCGTCAATCTGTTCTTTACTTTCGTGTTGGTTAAGTATATTAGATAATGAGTTATCTTTCATAATATTTGCTTTTAGCTATTTGCTTCTGGTTATTGGCTAATTGCCATCCGCCATTGGCTATATTATCTTCCGAACATTGAATCATCCTTGTCTGTTCTTGTACCATCTTCCAGACGATATTCTTTCAACATAGGGTGGTATCCAAGATCTTCCATATTTAAAATAGGTCTTAGATCCGGATGACCTTTAAATTTAATTCCGTAGAAATCAAAAGTTTCTCTTTCCATCCAGTTAGCTCCTGCGTATAATTCAGTCAGAGAATCTACTTCAATATTTTCTCTCGACATGAAGATCTTCAGACGCAATCTGAAATTAGTCATCATGTTTTGTAAATGATACACTACACCGATTTCTTTATCTGGAAATTCTGGGTAATGGATTCCACAAACGTCTGTAAGGAAATTGATTTCCAATGAAGAGTCTTTCAAATAATGAATGACTTTTTTGATATCTTCTTTTTTAATTTCAATTGTCAGCATTCCGTAAGGTTCTGAACTAGAAATTACAGTTTCCGGAAATTCTCTCGTAATTGCTTCTAATACAAATTCGTTCGTCATTTCTCTTAGTTGCTAATGTTATAAGAGTCTAGTAAATGCTGATATTCTGGTGCATCTCTTCTTCGTAAACTCTCGCTTTCTGCCAGAGCCTGAACCTGCATTACACCTTCGATGATCTGCTCTGGTCTTGGCGGGCATCCAGGAACGTAAACGTCTACAGGAATGATTTTGTCAATTCCCTGTAAAACAGAATAACTGTCGAAAATACCGCCGCTTGAAGCACATGCTCCAACAGCTACAACCCATTTTGGCTCAGCCATTTGAGTATAAACTTCTTTTAAAACAGGTCCTAATTTTTTAGATATAGTTCCGCAAACCATCAGCATATCAGCCTGTCTTGGTGAGAAAGAGTTTCTTTCCATACCAAATCTTGAAGCATCATACGTTGGGTTTAGCGTCGCCATAAATTCGATACCACAACAAGAGGTTGCAAACGGTAGAGGCCAAAGTGAAAACTTTCTTGCCATTCCGATAACACTGCTCAATTTCGTTGCGAAAAAACCTTCTCCTTCAAATCCTTCGGGAGCTGGTGCATCTGTTCTTATAATTGGTTTTTGATCTGACATTTTGTTGATTTTAATATTCTAATTTAGATTCTAAATTACGATTAATGTTAACCTTAATTCAATTGTGTTTATCTAAATCTCTTATTTAAAATGATGATTGATTATTTATCCCAATCTAATGCTCCACGTTTCCAGACATAAAAAAATGCAAGGAAGAAGATTGCTACGAACATTAGTACTGCAAAGAATCCTTCCATTCCGAATTCTCTGAAATTAACTGCGTAAGGATAAAAGAATACAATTTCGATATCAAACAATACAAAAAGTACTGCCGTTAGGAAATATTTAATAGAGAATGGAGTTCTTGCATTTCCTTCAACAGGAATACCACATTCCCAGCTTGAGTTCTTTACAGAATTCCCTTTTTTTTGCTGCGGACCCAAAAAATGAGCGCCTAGCAAAGAAATGGCAACAAAACCAATGGCTACACCGGCTTGTATGAGTATTGGAATATAACTTTCGGGTAAATTCATTTTTACATTATTATCTCAAGTTGCAAATTTAGGCAATAAACAATAAAGCATGAAATTAATCAACTTAAAAGTCTGATGAAAATAGGAAAAACCGATAATTTAGAATCAATAAAAATAATGTTTACTTCTTCAGTTTTTTGAGGAGAGAGAATGCCATAAATGAAATGTAACCAAAAAGCACACTTGCATACAAAATGTTGATGATGGTATTTATACGGTTATCCTCAGGCTGTAAAAAGAGATTGTAAGAGATAAAACCTGCAATTAAAATTGCGAAAACAATGAGATGTATTTTCATATCAGAATTTTAAAGAATAGGTTCTTCTTCTTTTATGATTCACAGGGTTATAATCTTGCCAAAGCACTTGCACGCTTTTGTTTTCTTCCAGTTCTGGATTAGTTTCAGCGAAATCGATTCCCATATTGTTGAAGCGGACGAAGATTTCTTTAAAAATAATTGCCGTTACGCCACGTCTTTGGTATTCCGGATGAATTCCGATCAGATAAAAATTGGCTCTATCGTTTTTCCTTTGAGCCTGCATAAAATGCCACCAGCCAAATGGAAAAAGTTTACCTTTCGCTTTTTGTAGTGCTTTAGAATATGAGGGCATCGTCACTGCGAAAGAAACCAGTTCGTCATGTTCATCAACAACACAAATCACGTAGTTTTTCGCAATCATCGGGAAGAACTTCTCTTTGTAAGTTTTGATTTGCTCTTCGGAAATAGGGGTGTAAGTTGAGAGGTGTTTGTAGGTTTCGTCAAGCAACTTAAACATAGGTTTTACATACGGTAAAATCTCTTCTTTGCTTTGGAAATCTAAAACTCTCAATTTATATTTTTCAGCAATCAGTTTGCTGAATTTTTCCACTTTAGGAGGAAGAACTTTAGGGAAGTTCATCTCAAATTCTACCCATTCTTTTTCTTTTACAAGTCCAAGATTTTCGATGTGCTGAGTGTAATATTCATGATTATAAATTCCGATCATCGTGGCAATTTTTTCAAACCCGAACGTCAACATTCCTGCTTTGTCAAGATTTGTGAAACCCATCGGCCCTTCAATTTTGTCAATCTGATGCGACTTGGCATAATTGATAACGGTATCGATTAATGCTTTTGAAACTTCTTTGTCGTCAATAAAATCAATCCATCCGAAACGAACTTTTCTGATGCCGAGTTCTTTTTCTTCTTTATGATTGATAATTACGGCAATTCTTCCGACTATTTTCTTGTCTTTCCATGCCAGAAACTGCTTTGCTTCAGAATACTGCAACGCAGGATTTTCCTGAGAATTCCACACGTTCAACTCGTCTTTCACAAATGAAGGAACGTAGTAAGGATTGTTTTTGTACAAATCCATCGGGAATTTTACAAATTGTTTTAATTCGTTAGGTGTTTTTACTTCAAGAATTGAAACTTCTGACATAGTATTTTAGGGTAATTTCTACCACAAATATAATTAATAATTGTTAATACTTTGGCACAATTATTACATCTCATATATAGAATTATTATATTTTAAATATCAGAAAAAATGACAGGTTATTATCTTATTATAGGAATCTCGATGCTCCTAAGCTGGCTGGTTTCCTCAAGATTGAAATCTAAATTCGAGTATTACTCAAACGTACATCTTAGAAATGGACTTTCAGGAAAAGAAGTGGCAGAAAAAATGTTGAGAGACAACGGAATTAATGATGTACAGGTGATATCAGTTCCGGGACAACTCACAGATCATTATAATCCAGCAGACAAAACAGTAAACCTTTCAGAAGGTGTTTATATGCAGAGAAATGCAGCAGCAGCAGCGGTTGCGGCTCATGAATGTGGTCATGCTGTACAACATGCAGTTGGTTATTCGATGCTGCAATTAAGATCTAAATTGGTTCCTGTCGTAAGCATCAGTTCTAATTTAATGCAGTTCGTTCTCATGGGAGGTATTGTGGTGATGGCAATGAGTGGAAACAAAATAGTACTGCTGATTGGAGTCATTATGTTCGCATTGACGACACTTTTTGCATTCGTAACACTTCCGGTGGAGTATGATGCAAGTAACAGAGCGATGAAATGGCTGAAAGATACGGGAACGGTAACTGCGGAAGAATTTGTTGGCGTGAAAGACAGTCTTACTTGGGCTGCTAGAACGTACCTTGTTGCTGCTCTTGGTTCTTTAGCTCAGCTTCTTTATTTTGCTTCTCTTTTGATGGGCGGCAGAAGAGATTAGAATTTAGTCTTTAAAATCAAAAGAAATATGTTGCATCTCAGAGAGTTTTTCTGAGATGCTTTCTTTTTGTGCTGTTTTTAAAGTAGCCGTAAGAATACAGTTTTCATCAGCGTCAAAGTTCAAAACTTTTGCATCGAATTTTGAGAGCAAAGTGAAAATAACATTTTGCTGATTGAAGTTAAACTGAATTTCAATCTCGGTTTCTAATTCTCTAGTGATGATTTTGGCATCCTCTAAAGTTATTTTTGCACATTCTTTATACGCTTTTACCAAACCTGAAACGCCCAATTTTGTACCGCCATAATAACGAACGCTGATGACCAAAACATTAGTAATTTCGTTTGCTAAAAGTTGATTGTAAATTGGCAAACCCGCACTTCCGGAGGGTTCTCCATCGTCATTTGCTCTGTAGTTTTCTCCATTCAAGCCCATTCGGAAAGCATAACAATGATGGGTCGCTTTCGGGTGTTCTAATCTTACTTTTTCTAAAGCATTTTTGAGCTCAGTTTCATTATTGACGGGAAATGCAAACCCGATAAACTTGCTTCCTTTTTCTTTAAGAAGGGTGTTTTCAATCGGTTTTTCAATGGTTTTATATTCGTGTATCATTTCTTCAAAATTCTAATTTGAATTTTTATGAAATTCCATCACATTATCTCTGAATTTTTTAACTTCAAAAGGTTCATGCTGAAATCTTGGAGCTTTCGTTCCGTTTTCAATTTGGAGATTTTCATTTTTAATAACAATGGTTTCATCCCACAAATTAGCATCTATAAATTGCTGTAAAACCAAATTCCCACCCTCAACAATTACAGATTGTGTTTGCAACTCATATAGTTTGTTAAGTAATTTTTCAATAAATCCTTCTCTTTCAGTTTTGATAAATCTAATATTCCCTTCATCGGAATTTTTTACTGAATTAAACACTAAAGTTTCTGCTTCATTGTTGTAAATGTGATAATCAGTCGGAACTTTCAGATCAATATCAATCAGGATTCTTATTGGATTTCTTCCCGTCATCTCCCTTGTGGTAAGGCTAGGATTATCGCGCAAAGCAGTCATCGTTCCGATAAGAATAGCATGCTCGTTGTTTCTCAATTCATGCACGTATTGTTTCGTAAGGGAATTGCTAATCTGTGTCGGTTTAAAATCTTTATCTATAAACCCGTTTCCGGACTGAGCCCATTTTAGAACGATAAAAGGGCGTTTTTTCTCGTGGTAAGTGAAAAATCTTTTATTTAAATCAATACAGTCATTTTCCGAAACTCCGGAAATTACTTCAATTCCTGCATCCTTAATAATTTTTTTTCCTTTTCCGTTCACTTTATCATGAGAATCCATTGCGCCGATAACGACTTTTTTAAATCCTAATTCCACGATTTTTAAAGCACACGGCGGCGTTTTTCCAAAGTGAGCACAAGGTTCCAGCGAAACATAGATGGTAGATTCCGGGATCAGACTTTTATCTTCTACAGAATTAATGGCGTTGATCTCAGCATGGTTTTCTCCTGCTTTATGATGGCAACCTTCACCAATGATTTTTCCGTTGTGAACAATCACGCTTCCCACCAAAGGGTTGGGGTAAGTGTCTCCTGTAGCTTTTTTAGCTAACTCGATGCATCTTTTTATATAAAATTCCTCTTGCATAATATGAAAAAAGCGAAGACAAATTTCTTTGCTTCGCCTGTATAAATTGTATTAAATATTTTAATCTCCAGAAATGATATTGTGCAGATTCTGCTTCAATGTTTCTAAGTGACCTTTTTTATTATCGATTGTATTAAACGTTTCTGCAAGCATCGGGTTTTCTCTCGATGGTTTTTTGAAGAAAGATAAGTTGTTCTCTAGTTTTACGATTTCAGCTTCAAGATCAGAAATCTGGCTCTTGATTTTTCTCGCTTTATCAGTCAATTGGTTTTCAGACAAACCTTCTTCTTTCAGTTCCAATTCATTGATTTTATTCAACTTTAATTTTTCTCTTAAAGTCTTATTAAATTCAGAGTTGATGCCGATTTTATCTCTAGGAACTTTCCCGATGTTGTTCCACGCAGTTTTGATGTTTTCAATTTTCTCGATGCTTCCTTCATCGTCAGAAATAGTTTTAAGCTCTTCAAGAATTTCTTTTTTCTGCTTATAATTTTCTTTCCAGTTGTCGGTAGAAGCACTGCTTTTTTCTCTGTAATTATTAAAAAATGTGTTGCAAGCCTCACGGAACTCATCCCAGATTTTATTGGTCATGCTTTTCGGAACGTGACCGATTTTTTTCCAGTCTTCCTGAAGTTTTTTGAAAAGAGCAACCGCAATATCCCAATCTTCAGAAAGCATATTGTCTTTTGCAGTCTGAATCAATTTTAATTTTTCATCCAGATTCTCTTGTTGAGAACCTTTCAATGATTTATAGTAATTGTTTTTTGTAGTATTAAAACTTCTCAGCGTAGATTTAAAATCGTTCCAGTTGTTGTTGGATAATTTTCTAGGAACACTTCCTGTTTTTAAAAATTCTGAACGAAGTTCTTCCACTCTTTTGATAGAATTCTGCCAATAATTATGGTTTGGAGTATCTTTCGGCTCAGATAATTTCTTGATCTCAGCAATAATTTCGTTTTTCTTCTCGAAATTAGCATTTTGTTCAGTTTCAATCGCTGCAGAAAGTTCAGATTTTCTTTCGTGAATTTTGTTTGAAATTTCTTTAAACTCATCCCAGGTTTTCTCACGGAATTCTTCAGCAACGGGCTCAGCTTCTTCTTTCCAAAGCTTATGCAGATATTGCAATTCGTTTAAAGCTTTTTGTACAACCGGCTCGTTTTCCAACTCTTTTGCACGGGCAATGATGTGTTGTCTTTTTTCAAGATTGTGGCTGTATTCCTGCTCAAGGAATTCTTTATTCAAATCCAACATCTGATAAAACTGATTCAAATGATGGAAATAATTATTGTTGAGGATTTTAAATTCAGATTTTGCAACCTGTCCGGCTTTCGACCACTCTTCTTTAATCTCACGAATTGATTTGAAAAGATTGACTCCAGGCTCAGAATTGGTATATAGATTTTTTAATCTGTCAATTAAATTTTGACGGTGATCTAAGTTTTTTTTCTGTTCCTCTTCCTGACCTTTTTGAAATGCGTCGTGCTTTTCTTTGTAAATATGAATCAGTGCAGAAAGTTTAGACTGCGCAGGATGCTCATAGCTGAAATTTTCAGGTGCATTTCCGGCTTCTGCATATTCGTGCTTTTTGTCTTCGATCTCATCGTGAATGGCATGATTTGCTTTTTCTTTCAATGCATTAAACTGTCTGAAATTTTCTCCCGCAGTTGTAGAATTGATTATTTTTTCCATTTCTTTCAAGGCATCCGCCAGAGAAATATCTGCATCTACATGTTCTTCTGTATGTTCAGTTTCTTCTTCGTGGGGTGTTTCTTCTGAAGAAACTGTAATTTCAGATGTTTCCTGTGGAGTTTCCTCGGTAGAAATTTTATTTTCTTCGTTTTCAGAAAGGTTGTTTTCTGTAGTCATAGCAAATCTTTTATGTGAGTGGCGTTATTTCTCTATATGTAGTAAAAGCCTAATAATGTACTAATTTATGTTATTTTTTTTTATTATTCCAAATTTCCCAAGCTTTTTCTGCTTGTTGCTCAAGCATGTAAAATCCGTTCGCCGTTTTTGCTTCATTTTCGGCAGATTTAATGATGAATTTTGAATAATTCGGATTGTAGATTAAGTCAATCACCAAGTGATCTTTTGTAAGTCCGTCAAAAGGAAAATCTAAACAGTCATCAATATTAGGAAATGTTCCAACTGGTGTACACTGTACGATGATCTTATGATTTTGAACTGTTTCTTTATCTAAATTTTCAAAATTTAAATCTGAATTTCTTGATACTATTTTTGATGAAATTCCATTTTTGGATAAAACATATTGAATTGCTTTTGCAGCACCGCCGTTTCCTAAAATCAATGCGGTATTTTGTTGTGCTTTTCTGTGAATTTTCAGTGTTTTTTCAAAACCAAATGCATCGGTGTTGTAGCCTGTTTTTTTACCTTCATGAATCAAAACACAGTTCACAGCACCAATTTCTCTGGCTTCATCACTTAGATCATCCAGATAATCGATGATTTTTTCTTTGTAAGGAATGGTAACATTAAAACCTAAAAGTTCAGAGTCTTGAAACAAATTTTCAACCTCATTAATTTCCTGAAGGTCAAAAATCTGATATGAAAAATGATTAAGCATTTGCTTTTGAAATTTTTCTTCAAAAAAATTCTTAGAAAAAGAATACGAAATGTTTCTCCCGATGAGACCTAGTTTTTTATTGGAATCCATAATTCAAAAATAAAAAAAAGACCGAAAAAATCGGTCTTTTAGTTGAATAATATTTAGTTTAATTAATCTACGATGAATTTTGAAGAGATGTTATCTGTTTTCAAGATATAAACTCCTTTTGTAATTCCGTGAAGATTGATTTTGTTTGAGTTTTTAAAAGGATTTGCAATCGACTGAATCAACTTTCCTGATAAGTCATAGATTTCAGCGTTTACAATTTTGTTTAAGTTTTCACCTTTTACAAAAAGCTCATTGTTTTTTACCGGGTTAGGGTAGATGCTGAAAGATTTTTCTTTCGTAGTCTCTAATGTTGACAGTGTACTGAAACACGTCCAACTAAGATCATCAATCGCTACTCTGTTTGAAGAGTTTGGATTTATTAATTTGATCACGACATTTCCTGAAATATTAAGATTGTTTATAGTAGTCGTATTGACTGTGAAGTCTACAGGTATAGTTCCGACAATATTTCCGTTTATTTCAAGGTTTAAAACGCCAGCAGTACCATTGGTAAATTTTATTTGTGTGGTAACTGTCAATGATTGAATTCCTCCTGAAACGGTTGAGCTTGTAAGATTTCCATTTTGTATGGTAATTGCTTTTCCGTTAATAGTTTGATCAATCCTTGCATCAGTGGCTGTCCATGTAATATTGTTATTAGTCCAAGTTCTTGTAGCGTAAGCTGGAGTTGTAGAAGTTGGAATATTTGTGAAATTCTCAGTTCCACAGCTTCCGCTTCCGCCTCCCGGCTGTCCTGCAAGAGTAGTTTCTGTTGCGATATTACTTTGTGGAGAGGGGTTTCCTGCAGCATCTTTAGCAATTACGTAGAAGTTGTAAGATGTTAAAGGAGTCAGACCCTGAACCGTTGCTGTTGTTCCTGATACTGTAGTTTTATATACAGAATTTGCATAAATATCATATCCGGCAACTCCTATGTTATCTGTTGAAGCTGTCCAATTTAATGCAACAGTGTTTGAAGTCGGATTATTTGCAATTAAATTAGTTGGAGCAGTCGGAGCTTGTGTGTCAATAACAGGAGTTCCCCAAACTGCGTTTACGTATGATGGGTTGTCAATGTAAGGATTTCTGTTACCCTGAAAAGTGTAAGATGCATTATTTCTTGCAATCTCTGCAGGAGAAACAGGATCCATAGCATTCCACGCCAAAAGTTGATTAAGTTCCCATGTCTGTAGGCCAGGATAGGCAGAGCCTCCCAACATGTTTCCGGAAGAGAATCCGGAAAGCTGAGTTTCGTATCTTGTTACAAAATAGAATATCATTCTTGCAACATCGCCTTTGAATTCGTCTATAGGTTCAAATACAGTTCCCGAATATCCTGGTGACACTGAGTTTCCTACTTTAGATCCGTTTTCAGAAGTGAAAGAGGCTGTACCTACTTTACCAAAAGGATAATTCGATCTCTCACCATTTACCTTGCCGTCAGTTGCTCTGATGAAATGAACGTCATTTCTCATCGGAGATGCCTGATTAAATAAACTTTGAGGAACGATATGCTCTCTATTGTAACAATCTCCTTCACCTGCATAGCCATTGGATCCACACTGATTGGTAGTAATGGCGAAATTGTATGGGTCAGCTGCATTGGGTCTTTCGGAGTAAATGTCTAAGATAGATCCGTCGTTTTCGTAGAAATAATCACGATCTGTTGTTTGGTATGCAGTCCATAATCCAGAATACCCCATGTCGTTATGACCAGAAGTTATGATTAAATTAAGTTGGCTTTTCAGGTTCGATCCTGTACCCGTTGCGTTGTCATAATATCCAACCGGGATTTGTGCAAAAGCATTAACAAAAAGAATACTTAATACAAAAGAAAATAGAATTCGCTTCATTTTTTTTAAATTGGAAGGCAAATCTACGAAAATTTTTAACTGTAATATGTTAATTTTTAGTAATGTAATCTTTACTGATTTTTGAGAAAAACCAAGAAATAGAAATTCCGAATATAGAAGCGGTTGCAGCAACTATCAAATAATTTTCGGCAACAATTTTCACAGGGAATGGTAAAGTTTCAACTGCTTTGAAAAACTCAGTTTTCAGTTGGAAAAAACATAGTGCTGTTCCCAAAAGTAAGCCTGAAATAACCCCTAGTACAACAATTAAAATTCCTGTGTAGAAATATGTTTTTCTTAAATAACTCAAAGGGAATCCTAAAGAAATTAATGATTTTGCCTGTTGCTTTTTATCGAGTTGTAAGATGATAATTGCTCCGGCCAGATTGAATGTTGTAATAAAAATTACCAAAGCGAATATTAAATAAATGAAAAGTTTTTCTGTATTTATCATCTTCCAGAAAGCAGCGTTCTCTTCCTGTTTAGTTTTAATTTCGACTCCTTTGCCGATTGATGAGAGTAAATCTTTTTTTACCTGATTAATTTTATCAGGATTTTTAAGTTTAATTACAATTTGGTAAGCCGAGTTTTTTGGAAGATCAAGAAGTTCTTCAGATAATTCAATCGGTGCAATGATATAATTGTTTAATTGATCATTTCCCGGAAAAATACCGGTCACCAGAATATTCTTCTTATTATAGATGTCTTCTTCTTTATTAATGATACCGATGCCGGGTTTAGGCATGAAAACCGTAGCGAAATTATTCAAAGTATCAACAGGAATCGAAAGTCGCATCTCGAGACCGTGTTCCATAATGACCTCATTGGAATATTGAAAGCTGGGATATTTACCAAAAAAAATGGTAGTGTCAATCGGATTTACTTTAATATAAGAAGAATCTACACCTCTTAAATAGCCAATATCACCTTTTCCGTTATAATTGAGATAGACTTTTTCTTCGATAACACGAGAGAAATCTTGAATTTCTGTATTCTTTTTTAAAATACCTTTAATCTTATCAAAATCTTTTATGGTTTTCCCCGACGTGCTTTTAACCGTCAAATCGGCATGAAGATTTGAAATCAAATTCTGATTAAATACTTCTAAACCTGAAAATACAGAGATAATGACAAACATTGCAGCGACGGCAACCGTCATAGCACCCACCGCCAGCCACGTAATAAATGTGACTGCCGTACTTCCTTTTTTAGATAAAAGGTAGCGTGAAGCTATATAAAATGCAATGTTTTTCAAGATGATTTACAATACAGGATTGTCGCCTTCGCCTCTCAGTTCTTTTTCTATTTTTTCTACATCATCAAGAGCGGTATCAAGATAAAAGCTGAGCTGAGGAATTACACGAACTTGCTTAGCCATTTTCTGACCCAAGAAATTTCTGTACTGTGCTTTGTTAGTCTCAATCTCTTTCATGATTGAAGCTCTGAATTCCTGCGGAAAAATGCTTAAATAAATTTTTGCAACCCCTAAATCCGGAGAAATTTTGACATCAGAAACCGAAACTAAAAAACTTTGTTTGCTTTCTGCTGACTGTTTGCGGAATAATTCTGCGAAATCTTCCTGTATAATTTGTGCTACTTTTCTTTGTCTGTTACTTTCCATAAGTTCTGCAAATTTACTATTTTTGTTTGAATTGCTTATTTGAAAATAAACGAAACCATCAAATTTACGATTAATTAAGTCAAAACAGTCTTGAAATCATCATATCATCAATTTTCTGTAAGTGAAAACTGATGATATGACGGTTTCAGAGGACTTTAAAACAACATAAAATTTATGAAACTAGAACATATCGGTATTGCGGTAAAAACTTTGGGCTTCTCTGACGAGCTTTTTGAAAAGCTTTTAGGTAAAAAATCATATAAAAATGAAAAGGTGGAAAGGGAAGGTGTGACCACCTCTTTTTACCAAACCGGTGAAAGTAAAATAGAGTTGCTTGAAGCTACCAATCCTGAAAGTCCGATTTCTAAATTCATCGAAAAAAAAGGCGAGGGGATTCATCATTTGGCTTTTGGAGTAGAAAACATCATGGAAGAAGTGGAAAGATTAAAAAAAGAAGGTTTTCAATTTATCTCCGAAGAACCTAAAGAAGGTGCTGATAACAAATTAGTTGTCTTCCTTCATCCAAAATCTACGAACGGAGTCTTGGTAGAACTTTGCCAAGAAAAGCCATAAAAAATTTTGTAGTGAAAGAAATTTTACTATTTTTGCAAACACAAAATTTAACCAAATTTTGAGGTCCTATAGCTCAGTTGGTTAGAGCACCTGACTCATAATCAGGTGGTCCCTGGTTCGAGCCCAGGTGGGACCACAATAAAACCCTTGAATACTCTGATATTCAAGGGTTTATTTTTTATAGGGGGCTAGATAGGGGAGTTAATAATATTTTGTAATTTTATGGCATATCTATAAAAACATAACTTTGGGCGAAAAATTAACAAGAGAACAAATTATTAATGCTAATCTCGCCATCGCTGGTTGGGATATTAATAATAGAACTCAAGTAGTAAATGAGTTTAAGATAGTTGTTGATATGTCAGATGTTTCAAACGAACCTAAAGCTACATTCAATAGGTATCAGTTTTCAGATTATGTTCTACTTGGAAAGGACGGAAAGCCACTCGCTGTTGTTGAGGCAAAAAAAACTATTGTAGATGCTTCAATAGGAAGAGAACAAGCAAAACAATATTGTTATAATATTCAGAAAGAAATTGGTGGTGAACTTCCATTTTGCTTTTACACAAATGGACATGAAATTTACTTTTGGGATTTAGGAAACTATCCTCCCAAGAAAGTGATTGGTTTTCCGACAAGAGATGATTTAGAAAGATATCAATACATAAGAAAAAATAGAAAGCCATTAGCTTCGGAGCTTATCAATAACAGTATTGCAGGAAGAGATTATCAAGTTCATGCTATCCGTTCTGTAATGGAAGGTATTGACAAAAGAAAGAGAACGTTTCTTTTAGTAATGGCGACTGGTACGGGTAAAACTAGAACAACTATTGCCATGGTTGATGCTTTAATGAGAGCTGGGTGGGTTGAAAGAGTTCTGTTTTTGGTTGATCGTATTGCATTAAGAAATCAAGCTTTAGAAGCATTCAAAGAATACTTGCCAAACGAACCAGCTTGGCCAAAAATCGGAGAAAAATCAATCGCCAAAGATAGAAGGATTTATACTTCGACCTATCCAACAATGTTGAATATTATTAGAGATGAAGAGAATTCTTTATCTCCTCATTTTTTTGATTTGATTGTGGTAGATGAAAGTCATCGTTCTATTTACAACACCTATCAAGAAGTTTTAGATTACTTTAATACAATCACACTTGGCTTGACGGCTACACCAAGAGATGTAATTGACCATAATACATTTAAACTTTTTGAATGTGAAGATGGGATACCAACATTTGCTTATTCATACGAAGAAGCTGTAAATAATATTCCGCCTTATCTCTGCGATTTTCAGGTAATGAAAATTCAAACGAAATTTCAAGAGGAAGGAATAAGTAAAAGAACCATAAGCCTTGAAGACCAAAAACAATTAATCTTAGAAGGAAAAGAAGTTGCAGAAATAAATTTTGAAGGAACCGATTTAGAAAAAACGGTAATTAACAAAGGAACTAATGTTACCATAGTTAAAGAATTTATGGAAGAATGCATTAAAGACCCGAACGGTGTTCTTCCAGGCAAAACAATTTTCTTTTGCGGAACGAAGGCCCATGCAAGAAGAATCGAAGCGATTTTCGATTCGCTTTATCCTGAATACACTGGTGAATTGGCGAAAGTAATGGTGTCAGATGACCCAAGAGTTTACGGTAAAGGAGGATTATTACGTCAGTTTACACATAACGACATGCCACGTATTGCAATTAGTGTGGACATGTTGGATACTGGTATTGATGTAAGAGAATTAGTAAACCTTGTTTTCGTTAAACCTGTTTTCTCTTACACGAAGTTTTGGCAAATGATTGGCCGAGGAACAAGATTATTAGAAAAATCTAAAATAAAACCTTGGTGTCCTGAGAAAGATACTTTTTTAATTATGGACTGTTGGGATAATTTTGAATACTTCAAACTCAATCCCAAAGGTAAAGAATTAAAGGCTCAAATTCCTTTGCCAGTGCGTTTCGTAGGAATCCGTATTGATAAAATTGAAAAGGCATTAGGGAAAGGCAGACCTGAAATTGCTCGAAAGGAAATTGAAAAATTTCGAATTCAAATTTCTGAACTTCCTACAAAGTCTGTAGTAATCCAAGACTCAAAAACTGATTTGGCTAAGGTGGAACAAGAAAACTTCTGGACACACCTGACAAATGAAAAATTGGAATTTTTAAGACATACGATAAAACCATTGTTTAGAACCGTATCGCAAACCGATTTCAAAGCAATGAGATTTCAAAAAGATGTGTTAGAGATTTCTCTTGCACATCTTTCGGAAGAGAAAGAAAAGTTTGATACACTACAAGAAAACATAACCACCATAGTAAGTGAGTTGCCTTTATCAGTAAATATTGTTGCAAAGCACACATCATTTATCAAGCAAGTTTTGACTAATCATTTTTGGTCAACTATTTCTGATGATGGATTTGAAGAATTAGCAGAAACCATATCACCATTAATAAAATTCAGAGAACAACGCTTTCAATCAGATGGTCCTGCAAAATTCAATTTGCAAGATGTATTGAAAACTAAAGAAATGGTTGAGTTTGGTCCACAAAACGAGGCAGTAAGTATCACAAAGTATCGTGAAATGGTGGAAGCAAAAATTGCTGAACTCACAGAACGAAACCCGATTTTACAAAAACTAAAATCAGGAAATACAATTACTGAAGACGAAGCACAGCAATTGGCTGAAGAACTACATGAAGAAGATCCACATATCACTGAGTCTATTTTACGGAAAGTTTATAAACATCAAAAGGCAAAGTTCATTGAGTTTATAAAACACATTTTAGGAATTGAAATTTTGGAAAGTTTTGACGAACAAGTGAGCAAAGCAGTTCAGCAATTTATTATAGAACATACTAATTTATCGACAAGACAAATCGAGTTTCTTAACTTATTGAAAAATTACATTATTGAAAGAGGTAATATTGCAAAAAGAGATTTGATACAGGCTCCTTTTACCATCATTCATCCAAAAGGAATTCGTGGCATTTTTTCGCCATCAGAAATACAAGACATTTTAACATTAACAGAAAAATTCGCAGCATAACATGAGTTTAATCAATAGCAATCCGCAAATCGCGTCCAAAATAAATGACCTTTGGCAAAAGTTCTGGAGTGGCGGTATTTCCAATCCACTAACGGCCATTGAGCAAATTACCTATTTGCTTTTTATGAAAAAGCTAGATGAGAACGATTTGGAAAGTATTGCAAATATTGAATATGGATTACCATATGAATCAAAATTCGAGGGTATTTATTTACTTCCACAGGATAGACCAAAAGCTGATGCAACTCCTGAAGAAATTGCTAAAATTGAAAAAACAAAAGGAGTTGATAAACATAGTTTACGATGGAGCCAATTTAAACGAATTACTCCAACTGAAAACATGCTTAATTATGTGCAGCAATATGTATTTCCCTTTATCAAAGAATTAGACAAAGAGGATGCTTCATTTACTAGACATATGGCGAATGCAGTTTTCATTATTCCCAAACCTTCATTATTAAAAGAAGCCGTTGATGCCATAGATGCCATTTACTTAGAGATGGAAAAAGATTCCAATGAAAAAGGACAGGATTTTCAAGATATACAAGGTGACGTGTATGAAATGTTGTTGAGTGAAATAGCATCGGCTGGCAAAAATGGACAGTTTAGAACCCCTAGACACATCATAAAATTATTGGTAGAATTAGTTGACCCACAATTAGGACATCGTATTGCCGACCCAGCTTGTGGTACTGGTGGTTTTTTGTTGGGTGCTTATCAATACATGATTACGCAGCTTGATAAAGAAAAAGACCAAAAACAACCAGATGAAGATGGGTTTATTAGAAGTAGCCGAAGTGCATTATTAAACGAAGATGTAAAAGAAATATTAGGTAATAGTTTGCATGGATACGATATTGACCAAACTATGGTGCGATTGGGTTTAATGAACTTAATGATGCATGGTATTGACAGCCCTCAAATAGATTACAAAGATACTTTGAGTAAAAGCTATACTGAAAATGCTGAATATAAAATTGTACTAGCTAATCCTCCTTTTACTGGTAACATAGATAAAGGCGACATCAATGAAGAACTAGCATTAAAAACAACTAAAACTGAATTACTATTTATTGAACGTATTTACAATATGCTCGAAATGGGTGGTACAGCAGGAATTGTTGTTCCTCAAGGTGTTTTATTTGGCACAGGCGCTGCTTTTGTAGATGCAAGAAAGTTGATGATTGAAAAATCAGAACTTAAAGCGGTTATTACAGTACCTAGTGGTGCTTTTAAACCTTATGCAGGTGTAAGTACGGCTCTATTAATATTTACGAAAGGTGGCACAACCGAAAATGTTTGGTTTTATGATATGGAATCAGATGGTTATACTTTGGACGATAAAAGAGCAAAGCTAGAAGGTAACGGTGATTTGCAGGATATTGTTAATCAGTTTAGAACTAAAGACCCACAAATCGTAAATGATAGAATGAGTAAATATTTTTTTGTCCCAATTGCAAAAATCATTGAAGAAGGATACGATTTAAGTTTCTCAAAATATAAGGAAGATAATTTTAGCGTAATTAACTATGAAAAACCTGATATTATTTTAGATAAATTAATAGGAGAAAATGGTTTAGAAAAAGAAATTATTAAAGGGTTAGAAGAATTAAAAAGCTTGTTTTAATGGAAATCATTCAAAAAACAATTAGAGAAATTGAAACTCTTATTAAGACGGGAAAAACACCTCCATCAAAGGTTGAAAGATTCTATGGTGGAGATATTAATTGGTATACTCCTGGTGATTTAGACAAAGGTAAATTTTTAGGGAAATCGAATCGAACAATTACAAAAGCCGCTATTGATGAAAACAAAGCAACAATGCTTCCAAAGAACACTGTTGTTATTGGTGCGATTGGAGATATTGGGAAAATAGCAATAACGAGCATAGAATCCAGTACGAACCAACAAATAACAGCTATTCGAACAAATGAAGAAGTATATTTTGAGTTCTTTTACTATTGGTTGAAATCTAATAAGGAACTTCTTCAAAGCAGAGCTAGAAATGCATTACTACCAATCTTAAATAATGAAAATATTCGTTCAATAAAAATTCGGTTTCCGAAATCTATTGAATATCAAATGCAAATATCCAAGGTGCTTTCTAAATGTGACGAGTTAATACAAATGAGAAGAGAAAGTATTGCTTTGGTGGATGATCTTTTGAATTCAACATTCATGGAAATGTTCAAAGATGAATTAGCCGAAAAAAATAAAGAAAATTGGATACCACTTGGTCAGGCAATTGAATTACTTGCAGACTATCATGCAAATGGTAGTTATGAAAGTTTAAATGCAAAAATTACAATTAAAACTGAAAAGGATTTTGCATTGATGGTTCGAACCACCGACCTTGAAAAAAATGATTTTGATTCAGATTGTCGTTACTTAAATGAGGAAGAATATAATTATTTGTCGAAATCTAAAATATTCGGAAATGAAATTATAATTACGAAAATTGGAAGTGCTGGAAATGTTTATTTGATGCCTGTATTAAATAGACCTGTTTCACTTGGAATGAATGCGTTTTTATTAAGGCTGAAAGAAGCTTTCGAGCCAGTTTTTATATACCGTTTCCTTACTACTCCACTAGGTAAAAGTAGTATAATGAGAAATGTGAAAGGTGCTGTTACTAAAACAATTACAAAGGATGCGGTTCGTAGAATACAAATTCCAATAGTTGATCCGAAAAAACAAAATGATTTCAAATTAATTGTTGAACAAGTTGAAATAATAAAAAAGCAATTAAAGAATAGTCTAAAGGAACTTGAAAACCTTTATGGAAGCACCAGCCAAAGAGCATTTAATGGGGAACTAGATTTAAGTAAAGTAGATATTTCAGATATGGAAGATTTAAAAAAAGAAGACTTGGAAGCAGTGAAAGAAGATTTAACCGAAGAACAATTTGATGAATTAATCGACTCATTTGAGCATAATTTACCAACTGGAGAAGTGCCTTCAAATAGAGTAAAGGATATTCGTAATGTGAGTATTCGTCAATATCTGGGGTATCCTGAAGATGATGATGCAACAAAAGGAATTGAATTTTTCAAAATGGACAAAGATTATTTCTATCAATTCATTCTGACGCAAGGTTTTCCTGATAGAACTTTTACTTTGCCCGAATTAGAACGATATGCAAGCAGCTACATCTTGCGAGGAACAGGTTTTGAGTTTACTTATGAAAATTGGAAAAACATTATATTCCGATTTATCGGAGCCAAGCAACCAATAATTGAGCAAGTTTTTGATGAAGATGATAAAACCATAAAATTAAAATTAACAGATGAAGCTTTTAAGGTTTAAAGTAAATACACCCGAAGGTTTCAGGTCACTGCAAAGTGGTTTTGAAATCTATTTCTTAAGAGATTTTGACTATCAATTAGCTCATGATTTCAACCCCAATATTCTAGCTGGTAGAAATGGTAGTGGTAAGTCAAATATATTAGAGGCATTAGCCAATATATTTTATCATTTGGACTGCATGTACAATGATTACTTACCAAACGGATTTTTAAAAAGCGAAGAAAATGCAAAAGGATTTGACAATCGTGTTTGTGTGGTAGATGCTTTTGAATTGGAATATTTCATGCCAATCGCAATTGATTTAATGGATAAATCTGTAAGTGATTTACCTAAGATTCCTATAAACCAAGTAAAAGCTCATATTAGAATTTTAAAAGAAATAGGTAAAACTCCAATATTTGAATGGGTAAATAGGGAAGACTATTCAAATAAGATAACACCCCTTGGTAAAAAAGAAATTCAATTACTCCTTCCTAAGTATATATTAGGTTATTCATCAGGAGAAAATGAACTATTAAGTTTACCTTTTTTCAAAACTCGTTTTTTGCATTATGATGAGTATGCAGATAAATTAATTCATGAGGATTCTTTTGGCTTTCCACCAAAATCTGAGGGAAGCCTAGTATATTTAGATAATGAATACAGCCAAGCCATTCTATTGGCCAATTTCTTACTACAAGATAATTCCACTTTAGCCCCTTTTATGGACGAGGTTGAATTAGAAGATATTGATGAGTTTAGGCTGATTATTTGTATGGATAAATATCTTGATCTACATGAAGATATTTTGCGAGACAGAAATGTTGAATTAGAGAATAAGAGGACTTATCAAATTCAATTGACATCTAATTTAAAGGATAGCATAGAAATATTAAAACAGTGTGCTACATGTCATAACACTAAAATCTCAGACCAAGAAAATGGAGAAGAGGTTAAAGAATTTTTAATTTTAGATTTTAAAGTAACAGAAGCCACAAAAGCAGCTTTCCGTTTTCATTTTGCTAATGAAGAGTATAATCAGCCATTACAATTGTTTCAATTATTTCAAATTCTTCTAGAACTGAATGCATATGTATCTTCAAATGATGATAAGAAAAGAGTATATCAGTCTAAAAATATTTTTATTAATCATGATATTAATCCTATTCCCTTGGAAGATAATCGAATTCTTAGATTTAAGAATCTTTGGATAAAGAAAAAAGGATTAAGTAAACCTTTATTTACAAAAGAACTTTCAGATGGAGAACACCAATTTTTGCATTCATTGGGGCTTTGTTTGCTATTTAAAAACGAAAGTTGTTTGTTTTTATTAGACGAACCCGAAACACATTTCAATCCCGATTGGAAAGCAAAATTCATATCAAGCATTCGCCATTGTTTCGCTTTGGAAGAATCAAACATAATGAGGGAAATGTTGATTACAACACATTCTCCTTATTTAGTTTCTGATAGTGAATCAAAGTATGTTCATGTGTTTGTGAAAGACAATGAGACGAAAAAGGTTAGTTGTGGCTTTCCAGAGTTTCAAACTTTAGGAGCATCTGTCAATAAAATAACTATTGAAATATTTAAAACTCCAATTACTATTGGTAAGTATGCATATACTTTTTTATCAGATATTGAAAAAAGATTTGAAGACGGAGAGAATAGAGAAAAACTAATTGAAGAATTACAATCAATGTTAGGGGATTCTGTAGAAAAAACGTTGTTAATCCATAAAATGTTAAAGTAATGTTATTTCCATATAAATTTGTAGAACATAATATTTGTAGATTAAATGATTGGATTGAATTCCTATTTACTGAAGTTTGGTGTAATGCAGATGAAGAATATTCTCTAGACTTACTAAATGGTTGTCCGGATCTTAAAAAAGTTGCCGAGGAAGAGGCGTGGAAAGAAGACCCCTCTATGAAGCCAAATGATTATATCACAGGTCCTATTTCTGTTATTTATGATTTATTTAAGACAGAATTAGATGGCAAGCAAAGGAAAACTTTAAGAAAAAAATTTATTAAAAGTAGAAATTTAGAAAAAGTATTATTTCATTCTAAGTATTATGATGTTTTAGAGAATACTTACATTGAATCACTTTCGCCAATTTTAGCCAAAAATTTATATGATTTTTATACGAATTTATTTGATAATGTGTTAAATCTCACTGTAATAAAAGATAGGAATGGAACATTAAAAAATCATTATGATGCTTTCGTAAAAATAAATACCGCTGGTATATGCCCCTTTTGTGGTATTAATACAATTCGCTCCTATGAAATGGCCGGACATGAAGCATATGATCATTTTCTTCCAAAAGAAAAGTATGCAACTTATTCAATAAATTTTAAGAATTTAGTGCCAACATGTCACGATTGTAATTCTATTCATAAATTAAGAAAGAGTCCAATCTTTGACTTTAAAGTAGGACAAAATTTACGAGCTTTTTATCCATATTCACAAAATGCACTAGATGTTGATATTATCTGTAATGTTAATATTAAAAATTATAAAGATTATGGGCATAGGCATCTTACAATAAATTTTAAAGGAAAGAGCAGATTTGAACAAGATAAAATTAATACTTGGACTAATATTTATAATACAGAAACTCGATATAAAGACCATTTAACAAATGAATCTAAGGGTAAGTATTGGCTTGTGCAAATGTTAGATGAATTAGAAAAACAGACGGATAGAGATAAGGAAATTGCTAGATTGGTGAAAAATTACGACAGAAATAAATTTAAGGGTGACAATTTACTAAAAGTTCCATTTCTTAAGGCTTGTAGAACGGAAGGACTTTTTTAGTGCTATGCTTAAGTATTATATTATAAGAAGTGCAAATTAAGTTGTACTAATAACTACAAACTTGATCCGAATTAGGCAATACTTGATCTGACGGTTTACATCTTAAAATATTCAATATTATCTCTACTTCTAAAAGTAAGAATTTTATATTCTAAAAATAATTAAATATTTTCTTGTTAATTAATTAGTTGAATTAGCTGAATTAGCCAATTTTGAGGATGGTAAAATTCATTGAAATGCTTCATCTATCTTCGAAGAAAATTTTGAGGATTTATAGTCTCATCATTTTTCAAATCTTTTGAATTTTCTTTGATGATGTTATGTTTAATAGATTTACCATCTTTTAAATACCGAAATAGAACTCTATTATTTCTTTCAACTTTAAAGATCTCTTCAATAGCAACTTCAGGAATTTTATTTTTTTCTGCAATTTTTGCGCAGATTTTCGACATTGTTTTGTTTAATGTGTCTGTATTAACAGAAATTGGATACTTTAAGCGTTCCTGTAATATCGTTTTTCCAAGTAACTTAAAAATGGATTCTAAGTATTCTCTACGCTTCTGATTATAGAGTTCAACATTTGATAACAGCAGGTTATTGAGGTTTTTCAAGCTGAGAATATCATTTTTAAGGTCAGAGCATTCTGATTTCAGTTTGTCATTATTTCTAACTAAAACTTTATTATTTATTTTTGTCTGTGAAAGCTCAAAGTTTAGAGTTTTCGCATGATTGATAAAGTTTTCTACTGTTTTTTCAACACTCATTTTTGTAATCCCAAAGAAGTTGCTTTTTGTTTCATTGAGATTAAGAAAATTTTCAGGATCGATTGTACTTGAAAGTTCAGCAATTTTATTTTCCAGATCATCTAATTCCTTTAGTTTTTGATCGATTTTAAAATTTATAGCTTCAAGTCGGACTACTCCTTTTTTCTCACCTCTCTCCATTCCTAAACTCTTTGCAGCAATATCTTGCATTTGCGAATATTGGAAACGTGTATGCTTTAAAGTTTTTCCAGTTTTGAGATCTTGCCAGTCAGCGACAAGATGTGCATGAAAATTTGGTATCCATTCTTTTGAATCCTTATCATAATGCCCCTCATCTTTATGGATGGCAATTTGAAAAATGCGAATCCTTAATTTCTTTTCTAGTTCAGAAGCTAATTTTTGTAGTTCAAACATTGAAGTATCTTCATTGATCACAACGACAGCTTCTCTTAATCCAGTATATTTTTGGTATATAGTCAAGTTGTAATCTCTTAAAAAATAGCTCGACAGTTAGTCTATAATCCATTCTATATGCTGAATGTTTTTTTCGCTCAATATCTTTATGAATTAGAATTTTGAATTTTGCAAAAGCTTCGTCTCTATCGTGGAAGAAAAATATACACAATGCATTATCAATACTGAGATAGTTACCGGACTTAATTTTGGACTGAAGGGAATTATAATTATGTATTATTGCTTCATGTATTTCAGGAATTAAAGCCAAATGTAGTATTTTAGAAAAACTGTTGTCGGATTTGTTATATTTAGCAAGCATTCCAACCAGTAAAGCAGTATGCATTTCTACATTATGTGTTCTTTCGTAAGATTGAATTTGTTTTATGCAATTTTCTTTTATCCTGAAATCTTGACCGAGATATTTTCCATAAAAGATGTTGTCAATTGTCATGTTCTCTAATTGCTCTACCAATCCCCCAAATAATTTAGGATATTTGTTTTCAACGAAGTTTAAAAGATCTTTCAAGTCACCCTCGTTTAGCGTGTCAAGAATTTTCAGAAGCAAATCTTTAATATCGATTTCGGTGTAAACATTTCTATTAATGAAATCTTTAAATTGCTGCAGATAAGATTGCAGTTCAATATTTTTTTTCTCAAGCATTTTGTATTTTTTTTAATTCAAGCTATCCCAAGCTGATAAAGCTTTTTGTTTGTGAATTTCTGAAATGTTTACATATTTTCTGAAATTCTTTTCATCTTTATGATTAGATATTGATCTCACAACTCGTTCGGGGATTCCCAAAATCAAGCTGTTAGTAATGAATGTTTTACGTCCGCAATGTGAGCCAATTAACTCGTGCTTTTTAAATGTTTGACTGATTCTTTTAGCTCCAATGAATCTCGTTAGTTCAATTTCCTGCGTTAGTCCAATTTTTTCACAACAAATCTGTATTTTTTCATTTAATTTTTGTGAAGTTAATCGTGGGATCGGGTAGTAAATAGTATCTCTATATTTTTCAATAAGTTCTTTTGCCTGTTTAATTAAATATACATGATGATTGACTGTTTTTGTTTTCTTTACTGTGAAATGTAGATAATCATCTTCAATATTTGCATTTTGCAGAGAATACACATCGCTATGGCGCTGACCGGTAAACGCCAGTAGACACCACATATCTCGTGCTCTGTCCAATGCAGGATTGTCAAAGTTGTGATGGTACAATTTCATAAGTTCTTCTGAAGTAAGATAAATTACCTCAATATCCTCTTCTTTGCTTTTTAGTTTTTTGAAATTTAATGAGCTGTGATAGCCCCTTTCATACGCCCAATTTAAAAATGCTTTCAGACTTTTTACAATCTTAGCATAATAATTATTTAAAGTTTTTCGAGTATTAAAACAATAATCCATAAAGCTTTCTTCAAATCTGAAATCACACGTATCTAGCCTCAGGGTGTGATTAGAATGGAGCTCAAAAGCAGTTAAAAAATTTTTGACTGAATTATACTTAGTGATGGTAGAGCTGGTTTTTGTCAGTTTTGATATTTTGACAAATTCATCGTACGCATCAAAAAAACTGATTGTGACTTTAACGTCGCCTTCGTCAAATTTTTCATTAAAAATTGATGCTTGAAATGGGATTCCATTGTATTCAAAATAAGTGAATATTTTCTCAACCTTCTGAATGATGTCGGCAATATTCTTATTTGATTTCTGATATTCTTTGTAATTGGTGTTAAACTTAGAATTAGGGTTGTTGATTTTATTATTTTCTCTATCCCAGTCTTCAAGTTTTGTTTTTGCTTCAACACTTTTCCTGATTCTAGTTTTGGCATTCATCACTACCAGACGGATCGGAATCATTCCATCTTTATTAATTTTTTCTTTTCTGAGTTCGAAATAATACTTCATCTTAATATGCTTTAATTGGGGGCAAAATAGGGGGCAGAAATCAAATTAAAACATATTAAAGTACATTAAAGTGAATTAAAATGAATTGTAATAATTTGATTATCAGTCGATAAAAGTATATTAAATTCTATTAAGATCCAAATTTTGCCCAGGTGGGACCACGTTTAAAAAAGCACTTACATTGTCGTAAGTGCTTTTTTATTTAATTTAGATAAGCCTAATTGTACTTTACAACGGATTGATTTTTAATGGTCTTTGTGAATTTTCTTTTCTTTATTGATAATTTTAATTGTATCAGTCATGCTGCCTCTAGATAATGTTACAGAACTTGCCTTCCCATCATTAAATTCAAATTTCAGTAGATTTGGATAATCGATAATTTTGAATAATCCGTTTTTTAAATACACCAATTCATTTTCATTTTTCCCTTTAAAGTGTTCAAGGATCGCAGATTCTACATAAAGGCGGTTATTTTTTTCTACTATTTTGGTTTCCATTTTTTGTCCGTAAAGGAAGTCCTCGTAAGTTCCGATGAGCTTTTCTTTTAAGTTTGAAGGTATTTCCTGCGTTTCTTCGTTATGGAAATTTCCTTTCCAGTTCATCAATTTCAGAATTGCTCTTTGGGTTTGTCCCATCACCGGAAAGCGATTCGGTTTTTCGCCATTGGCAAGAAAGGCAAATCCATTTCCGTCTTTCATAGTTCCCATCACGTTGCCGCCAACTCCCGTGTTTGAGCCGTTGCAAGCAAACCAATCGTAATTATTATAACCAAAAGATTTTTGCCAACCGTAACTCCATCCGCCAACCGCATTTTTTAAAGCAGATACTTTGGTCATTTTTTTTGCTACATTGTGGGAAACGACTTTGTTGTTTTTATTGCGCAAAGCATTTTGAATTTCTATAGCAATGATTGCCAATTCTTTTGGAGTTGACCATAATCCTGACGGACCAACTTGTGGAGTTATTGGCAAACCTGTTTTAATTACTTTTCCGTCTTTATCATGAACCATAGCAACATTTGCCAGAAATCCTTTTTCATTCGGCTGAATCATGGTTGTGTGTTTTAAACCAAGTGGAGCGAAAATATATTCTTTTGCTAATTCAGCAATCGTTGTATTGAATTTATCTTCCAAAGCCATTTGGATAATCGTGTAACCGCCACCACTGTATTGCCAATCGGTTCCAGGCTCAAAAAGGAATTCGATTTCTTTATCATATCTCGGAATTTTACCCATTAAACTTTCTTCTAATGTTGGGATTTTTTCACCTTCATAATGGTCTTCAAATCCATCTTGAGTTGTTCCGGCTGTATGATTTAAAAATTGTTTCCAGGTCGGAACTTTGTTTTCTGTGAATTTACTTTTTGGTAAATGCCATCTTTTTAGAGATTTGTCAATCGGGTCATTCAGATTAATTAAACCTTTTTCTTCTAAAATAAAACAAAGAAGCGCTGTAATTGGTTTTGATATAGATGCTGTAGAAAATGCGGTATTTTCATCAATTTTTTCAGGAGAATTTGCTGATTTTACTCCGAATTGTTTGGAATATACAATCTTATAATTTTCAAAAACAACTACGCTGAATCCCGGAAGTTTGTATTTTTCTAATTGTTCATCAATTTTCAAACTGTCAGTAAGAAAGCTGTAGTCTTTTTTCTGAGCAAAAGCTTGAAGGCTTGTAAAGAATAATAGAAAAAGGCTGATGTAAGAAATTGTTTTCATTGTATCGTTATTTAAGGTTTGATAAATATTTCGATACAAAGATGTGGAAGTGCGAAATCCTGTGCGACCGAGTAAAAGTATTCGTCCAGATTTCGTAAAAAGAATTGGTAGGAATGATTAAATCGAGAAGTACGAGTAATTACAAGGCTTTGTCTTGCAGTGATTTGCGATATTCAGTTGGTGTGTTTCCCGTGTGTTTTTTAAAGGCCGTATTGAAAGAAGATTTTGAATTAAAACCTACTTCATACAAAATTTCAAGAATCGTAATCTTAGATTTTGATGGATCTTTCAGAATTTCCATAGCATTTTCAATTCGGTACGTATTGACGAAATCATAAAAATGTTGCCCCAATTGATGATTAATTAAAACGGATAATTCGCGAACAGGAACATTGATTTCTTTTGAAATATCCTGAATCGTCAAAGCCGGATTCAAAAATGGCTTTTCATCAATCATATATTTTTTCAGTCTTAGGAGATCCTCATTCAACGTTTCCGGCTCGATCTTTTTCTCCTCCAAAATCAAGTCGGAAACGAGTTTCAATTTCGAATCAATATTTCTGAAAAGTCCTGGATTATTCAGCGCTTTGTACAGATACCAGCAAATGATAAAAAGTTGCGATAGCAAGATCCCGATTTTGATCCAATCGGAAACGTATGGATAATCGGAAAATTTGAAAATATTTTTAAGAATGACAACCAGATAAAAAACCGTCAAAACACTCGTGAACTGAAACAGCCAATGGTAAGAACTAAGACTTTCTCCCGAATTATTTTCCAGATAAAGTTTCTTCGCCTTTCTCATCAGCAGAAAAACAGCTGTAAAATATACCACGACCTGAAGATGAAATAGCCAATGAGTGAACTGTAGCTCAATCATATCTTGTCGGTTGACAATAAAATCAAACTTCGAAGCCAAATCCACCGAATAAAAACGAGGCACCAAAGCAAGATTCGCAATCAAAAAAGGTAGTAAATGAACAAGATATTTGGTTTTCCACTTAAAATCAGAATAGCAAACCGACAAAACATACAGATAAAAAGCCGGAATCTGTAAAAAAGCTAACAAAGTTCGAAACATTCCAAGATTCGATGGACCTTCAGTTATTTGGCTGATTATAGGTTCGCTAATATCAATCGAAGTGATAATGAGAAAAAAGGCGAAAAGGCGATTACTGATTTTGTACTCAGTCTTCACAGTCAATAAAAAAAATGCCAGGAAAAACGAAATGAACAGCGAGATGATTGTCACAATACTTAATAAATTATCCATTCACGCTGATTTGTTGAGGTTATAGATTTTTTTTGTAAATATAGATGAAATACAATTTTCTACCAATTTCAAAATTCAGAAAAGATTGAAAAATATAAAATCAGAACATCTAAATATCATAAGAGTTTTAAAACTTGATTTCATTTATTTAAAAAAATCTCCAAAATCTAAAAGACTTTGGAGATTATATCGAACCATTTAAATCTAATCTGATTTTAAAAAGTTTTATTTACGAGGCTTTAAAGAAAAATTATCTACATAAACTGCTTGATGTACACCATTCAGCAAAACTTTCAGTCCCAAGTTTGAATCTTTTTTCAGAGAAATGTCATACGCTTTTTTTCCACCCTCAATTTTTGAAGATTTAGTTATTGAAACATAAGATTTTGCATCAGAAATATTATTGATTGAGAATAATTCTAATGCTGTTTCTCCACCATTGTCTGAAATATCAAGAGTTAATGTATATTTTCCGGCTTTAATTTTTGGAGTCACCAGATACATATTTTCTCCGGGATTGGTCATCGAATAAAATACGATTTTTTTATCACTTGCGTAAAGCATTGCTTTTCCTTGTTGAGCAGTCCAGCATTTGTTGATCTCTTTCCACGCATCAAAATTTTCTGTAAGGGTAGATACGGTTTTGCATTGTGCGTTTGCTGTTCCAAATCCTCCTAAAGCTATTATTCCTGCAAATACGATTTTTCTCATTATAATCATTTATCTATTGTGAGGTAAAAATACTTAAAAAAGGCTATATCAGAAAGGTATTGCTTGATGATTTATGTTAACTCAGACTTTCGAAAGTTTTAAATATTTTTTTAAAATTAAAGCTTTTGAATAATTTATGATAAAAGAGTTTTGATCATTTCCAACCTTTTTTCTGATATCTGCATCAATATATATAATTACATTTGTTAAACTTCAAACGCAGTTGATATGAAAAATTTATGGCTTTTACTTTTAGTATGGTTTCCGATGGTTTGCTGGGCTCAGATTCCGGTGATAGAAACGCCGGATGGCAAAGGAGCTTTCGGGAAGAATAATCAGGTTGTTCTTCAGAAACTCAATATTGAAACCAAAATTACGGGCAGTATCTCGACCAATACCGTGACGATGGTTTTTAGAAATAATTCTAATCGTTTGATGGAAGGCAGATTAACTTTTCCGCTTCCGGAAGGCGTAAATGTGAGCGGCTATGCAATTGATATCAATGGGAAATTGCGAAATGCAGTTCCGGTAGAAAAAGAAAAAGCAAAAGAGGTTTTTGAAACCATTCAAAAAAGAAATGTCGATCCCGGAATTTTAGAAAAAGTGGAAGGAAATAATTTCAGAACAAGAATTTATCCTATCAACGCAAATGGTGGTGAGAGAACGGTTCAGATTTCTTACAATTATGAATTAAAAAAATCGGCTGATCATTATCAATTTTTTTTACCACTGAATTTTAATGATCCCATTCCCGATTTTACATTAAAAACAATGGTTTTTCAGACTCAGATGACTCCAAAATTAGAAGAAAAGCCTGACGGAAGTTTTCAGTTTGTAAAAAATGGAAATGTCTGGACTGCCGAAACGCATAAAACCAATTATCGACCGACTCAAAATCTAAGAATTAATTTTCCGCAGAATAATGAGAACGAAAATGTTTTGATTCAGAAAGCATCTGATAATTCATCATATTTTTTAACAAACATTGCCATCAACTCTAATGAAAGATCTAAAAAATTATCTACAAAAACGGCTATCGTTTGGGATAATTCTTTGAGTGGTTCTAAGAGAAATCACATGAAAGAATTTGCTTTATTGGATGAATTTTTTAAAATTAATAAAAATATTTCGGTCAACATTTATTTCATTAACAATACTTTTGATGAAGGTAAAAGTTTTAAAATTAATGATGGAAATTGGGCTGAATTAAAAGCTTATTTATCCCAAACTACTTACGACGGCGGAACCGATTTTAGTCAGTTAAAACCAATAAAAGAAAGTGAAATCTTATTTTTCACAGACGGAATGTCATCTTTCGGAGATATGGATCTGCCTTGGACAATACCTGTCTATACGATTGCGGCATCAAATAAAGTGAATTTTAATCAGCTTAAATTCATCAGCACAAAAACCGGCGGAGAATTTTTAAATTTAAATGAAAACGATCCCGAAAAAGAGATTCGTAAAATATTGTACCAGCCATTGAAGTTCTTAGGTGTTGAGAGTAACGATTCTTTGTCGGAAATGTATCCTTCTTTACCTCAAAGCATTGCTCAGGATTTTGTGCTTACCGGTATTTTAAAAGGAAATCAATCCACTGTAAAAGTTTTGTTCGGATATGGAAATGAAGTTACGGAAACTAAAACAATACATTTAAATACAGAAAAACAGTCGGTAAAAGATTGGGAAATCTCAAAGTTTTGGGCTCAGAAAAAACTGAACGAACTGGAAATTTTTGAGCAAAAAAACAAAGACGAAATCAAAAATATTAGCAGACAGTTTGGGTTGGTAAGCAATAATATGAGTCTGATGGTTTTGGAAGATGTTAATGATTATGTACGATACAAAATTCCTCCACCGGCAGAATTGCAGTCTGAATACAACAAAATTGTAAAAAATAATAGGGAAGAGCGGGAAGAAAAGGTGCAGGATTTGATGTCTGATGCTGAAGAAATGGCAGAAAATCTGAAAGTCTGGTGGAATACCGATTTTAGTGCCCAGCAAAATTATTATCCTAAACCCGATCAAGCGCCAATACAACATGGTAGAAATGACTCAGATTTAGATGGTGCTGCAGATGAAATGATTGAAATTGTTCAAAATGTAGTTCCCGAGCCGGTTGCTGCTCCAAAAGCTGAAGCTGCTCTGCCAACATCGCCAATGGCAACTAGAGAAGTTCAGGCTTCTCAAGTAATTTCCGCAAGAGCATTAGCAAGTGCTGAAAGAAGTATGCCTACACTTCAGGCAATTCAAGGGCAAGTTGCTGGTGTTCAGGTTTCAGTGAGGGGTATACAATCGATTTCTAAAGAAACACAAATTGAGGAAGTGGTAAACAGCGGACGTATTATTGCAGTCGATGTAAAATCTGATGCAAAATACATGAAGTTTTTTGAATCTTTAAAAAAGCCTGCAGATATTTATCAAAACTATTTAAAATATAGAAAAGACTATCAGGAAATGCCACAATACTATTTTGATATTGCTCAATTGTTATTTAAAAATAATGATAAAAAATTGGGATTGAAAGTATTAAGTTCTATTGCAGATCTTGATATTGAAAATGAAGAATTGTACAAATTACTCGCTTACAAACTGAAGCAGGCAGAAGTATTTGATAAGCAACTTTGGATTACCCAAAAGGTTTTAGAGTGGCGACCTTTCGACCCGCAAAGTTACCGTGATTATGCATTGGCATTAGAAGATAATAAGCAGTATCAGGCGGCTTTAGATAATTTGTATAAAGTACTCACGCAGTCTTATACTCAGGAATTGGCAGACAGAGATGATGGTATTGAGGAGGTTATTTTAATGGAAATGAATCAGTTGATTTCAAATCATAAAAATCAACTGGATTTCACGAAAATCAATCCCAAAATTGTGGCAGATTTACCTGTGAACATCCGCGTTGTTATCAATTGGAACAAAGACAATACAGATATTGATCTTTGGGCGACAGATCCTAATGGCGAACGCTGCATGTACTCTAATAGCAAAACAAAAATCGGAGGAAGATTAAGTAATGATTTTACCAGCGGCTTTGGTCCTGAGCAGTTTTTACTAAAAAAAGCAGTCAAAGGAAAGTATAAAATTGAAACCAATTTCTTTGGCGAAAATCAGGTGAGTATTTCCGGTCCGACGGCGATTATGGCAGAAATTTTCATCAATTACGCTACCGGAAAACAGGAAAGAAAAGTTGTGGTTTTCCAAAATAAAACAGAAACAGATCGAGGCGATAAAGAAGGAGTTTTGATTGGAGAATTTGAGTTTTAAACTGAAATAAATTTAGATATAGCACTCTCAGAAATGGGAGTGTTTTGATTTGATAATAGTATTAAACTTGAGGTTTTTTTATTGCTACTGGAAATCATGAGATTCTGTTTCTTATCAATTGACTACTTATGCAGCCCTTCCCGAATCAGAATTTTTTATGCAGACCAAACAATACAGATCCTTTCTCCAAACCCGGTTTACTTTATAATTTAATACGGCATTAATTTCCTGAACGATATTTATATTTTGATCTGCAATAGATTTTTCAGTGTCAGATTTTGTTTGTGAAGTTTTTTTATGATCCGGACTTTTTATTTTCTTATCATCTGTAAGATTTTCTTTTTTCTTTTCTGATAGTAAAGCAGAATTATATGATTGAGATTTTCCATTATTAACATTCAAAATAGTATCTGTTTTAACCTTCACTTTTTGATTGGAAGAATCCGGTTCTTTATTTTGAGCTGAAAAAATGGTAAAACAGAAGATGAACAAAAGGTTTAAATATGATTTCATAATTTGACAATTGTGTCCCAATTTAGTGAAAATTTGAATATCTTTTTATTTCTTGTTTAATTTTTCAAAAAAGGTAAAATTTTGGAAGAATCATCCAGAATTTTGGTAATCAATCTTTCTTTATTCATTAAACAAAGTTATAGAATAACCATTAATGTCAAATGGTCTTTCAAGTTTTTTTGATCGGCAATTACAAGGAATTTTACTTATTTATTAATGAAATATCTCTTGACATTCGCTATTGAATCTGAACCAAAATATTGATGGCTTAAAATGACGAGGCTTTCATATTTTTCGTTTAAGGCTGCAAAGAATCTTGTCTTTCAAAATATTTTAAGGCATAATTTTTCGGAAGAAGCACCCTGAGATTAGTTGTTTTGTCATAGAAAATATAATTACTAAATAAATATGTAATAGTTTCTCCAGGCTTTCCGTTCACAAAGCTTTTCCTTTCAAATTTAGTCAGGTTAAAATTTCCTGAAATGTAAATATGAAGCTCAACCCTTACTTGTTTTCCATCATCATCAATGCTCTCAACATTTGAGTAGTGAGTATGAATTTTCCCATCGATTTGGGTTTCATCGATAAAAGTCCATTTCTTTTTTAGCAAAGTGGTTGGCCCGAATTGCCTCAGTCGGGAAGAGGAAATTGCAGTGTTCTGATTGTTTTTATTTTCATATTCATAGATGGTTTTTTCAGTGTGATTGACGTGATAATACAAACCATTTTTATAAAACTCTTCTGAACTTTCGTTCTTGCTATAGAATTCAAAATCTTTATTTTGAGGTTTGTAAATGGTATACAAAGCATTGGTAACAGATATTGCATATGTTTCAGGATTTGAATTTAATGCAGTTTCTTTGTAGCTGATTACATTGGCCTGAAAATATTTTCGTTTGGCTTTTTCGAGATCGGGAACTTGTGCGCAAAGTTGGGTGATGCTCAAGAGTAATAAAGTAGTTCTACCAATTTTCTTCACTTTTACAACAGCATTTATACTTAATTAAATTTACTTTTCAAACTTTTCTTCCAAATTATAAAGCACTTCACAGTCACAGAAACCGCCGTTTTCTTGTAGCCAGCTTTCAATCTCTTCGTTATTCATAATATGATTTGTTTCTAGAAATTGCTTTGTAAGTTTGAAACTGTCATCGCAATCATTTTCCTCAAGTTTTTCATCCAAAAAATCGAATAGAGTTTGAAATAATTCTTTGGAAATCGGAAGACTTTTTTCAAATTCTATTTTTGTTTTCTCCTGTAATTCTCTGTGAATTTGTCGGCGACTTTCTTTTTCGGTTTTGTCTGGCATATTTGACTAATGTATCACAATATTTAAGAGATTAATTGTAAATCTCTGCAATTATTTTTGTTGCTTCATCCTTTGCATATTCACTATTTTCAAAAGTACGTGAGTAAAAATAAAATAGCGCAACCTTAAATTTCGGCAATTCTATAAAGATAAAATCATTTATGTTATGGAAAAAGTGGAAGCTTTTATTTTTCGTTTTAAAAATTACCAAAGAATTTAAGTTTTTAACTTTGGATTTTATAGTAACTCTTTTTTGTGCATTTCTTAGTTGAGTAATTGCTTTTTCAGGAGAAAATTCGATTTCTTCTCTCATTATTGCCAAAGGAATATCTTTTAAAAACTCAATGAATTCAGATGATTTTGCTTTCTTAAAGCTTCTTCTAAACTCTAAAAGTTGGAATTTATATTCAATAATTTCTAGCCATCGAATTATATTTTGTATTTGTTCTAAACTATAAAATGAATCAGCTAATTTAGTATCAGTTAGAATGGAATTAATTTGACTTTCTATATTGGCTAATAAATTATTATTGCAATCTGCACAAACCGGAATAGTTGTTTTATTATAAGTCTGTTCAATACCATTCATGTTTGTCGTAAAGAATTTCTTAGTTGAGTTTTCAAATACCCAACGTGGAATTACATGTTCTTTAGTCAAATTTAATGTAGTTGCACAAAAAGCACATATTTCTTTTTGTAATTTAAAGTTGTTCTGGCTTCTCGAAACATTACGATTTATAACATCATCGATAATATTCTTTGAGTTACGTCTTAATTGGATTCGTAGTTTTTTTAGTTTTACATTAATTTCCATAATAGTAAATTTGAGTTCTCACCCCAAAACAATCCTACCCTCAACCTCCTTCAGCAATCCTTTCCCAATCAAATCCTCCACACAAAACTTCACCACCGCATCGATCTGAGAACCCACTTTCGCAAAACCAAAAATCTTACAAACCGCACGAATCAATTCCTCTTTATTCAGACTCAAACTCGAATGCATCAATTCCATCACCGCCACTGAAATTTCTTCCGTCGCAATCTCATCGATCAATCTTTTTTCTGCAGAATTATCTCGGTAAAAATCAAGATTTTGAGGCAGTGAATTTTCGCTCCAGTAAAATTTCTGGTAACTTTCTGTGGTTTGAATATTCGGAATAGAAGCCAAGGTTTCCAAAAGATAGGTATTCAGTTTTCCGCCGGCTCTTGAAGTATTCCAAAGCTTGAGAATCTTCCTGAACAAAGCATTCTGACTGATCGGAGATTCCGTATCGATGATGGTTTTTAGCTGACTTAAAAGAACCTGCCTGTTTTCAAAATGATAAATCGATTCTGAATTGGCATTGGCTTCAGGTTTTAAATCAGCTGCAACGTACGGAATCATTTTCGAAGGTTTTTCCACTTCCAAAACTTCACTCAAATAGACTTTTTCAGAAGTTTTCAGTTCGATAATTTCTTCCTTTTTCTCTTTAACCTGAGTTTTTATTTTTTCTAATTCTACCTTGATTTTTTCAACAATTTTCTCTTTATTTTTAATCCAGTCCAGCGTCCAGATTCTGAAAACATTCCAGCCGAGACCTTTCAGCACATTCGGAACGAGCAGTTCGCGGTCGTTAGTCGTGTGGATGTTGAAATAATTTTCACTGTCCAGCAAAATCGCCAGAAGATATTCGCTTTCATTTTCAGGATCAATAATTCCGATATCGATTTTATATTCAGAAGTTCCGATGTTGGTTTTGATTTTCAGACCGTTTTCTTCCAAAGTTTTCGCCACCGAATTCACCATCAGTTTCTGCTGATTCACGGTTGGATTTGAGTTTTGATACACCAAACCTTTTTCAGAAAAATTCAGAAAGTTCTTCAATCCCAAAACACCTTCCGAGCTGGTTCTGTTCATATCGATTTGGTCGCCTTTTAACGAAGAAAACACTTTCATTTCATAACGTGCTCTCGTCACGGCAACATTCAGTCTTCGCCAACCACCGTCACGGTTAAGCGGACCAAAATTCATTGAAACTTTTCCGTCTTCATCGGGACCATAACCAATCGAAAACAGAATAATATCGCGTTCGTCACCCTGTACATTTTCCAGATTTTTAATAAAAATCGGTTCCTCAGAATTGATTGCATATTCTTCCAGATGCGGATTTTCCTGAAATAATTTCTGCAGCAAATCTTCAATCAGACTTTGCTGAGTCTGGCTGAAAGTCACCACCCCAATCGATTTTTTATTCTGATTTTCGAGATGATTTTTAATGTATTCAATAATCGCTTCCGCCTCATTTTTATTGGTTCTCGTTTTTCCTTTGTCATAAAATCCGTCGATAAATTCAAACGTTACTTTTCGGTTTAAATCATCTGGAGACGGGAAAGTGAGCAGTTTATTGTCATAAAAATGAGCATTCGAGAACGAGATCAAACTTTCATGCTTGCTTCGGTAATGTCTCAATAAATAATTCGAAGGAATTGAAAGTGCTAAACAATCATCTAGAATACTTTCTAAGTCTTCGAGTTCAAAATTTTCTTCATCCACTTTTTGAGAAGAAAAGAAACTCGTCGGTGGCATCTGTTTCGGGTCGCCCACAATAATCGCCTGCTTTGCCCTCGCTAAAGCACTGACCGCCTCAGAAGTCGGCAGCTGCGAAGCTTCATCGAAAATCACCAAGTCAAAATGCTCTTCGTTCACATCAAAATACTGCGCCACCGAAATCGGACTCATCAGCATACACGGTTTCAGCCTCGGAATCAATGTCGGAATCTGATCAAACAGCTTCCTGATAGACAAACCTCGACCTTTATTGCGAATAGCTTTCTGCAAAATTCCGATTTCAGAACTTTGAATGGCTTCCTGAGAAAAATTCGGAATACGATCGCTGAGCTTCATTGTCAGTTGATTTTTCGTGAGTTCAGTAAATTCTTTATGAAGATTTTTATACTGCTGAATCTGAGATTCGTAAATATTGGCATCAAAACCGTTCAAAGTTCCGGAGCTGTAAATGGTTTTAATGAATAAATTCAAATGAATGATTTTTTCAAATTCTAGTTCGAGAGATTCTGTATCGAACCAGCCTTTTTCAAGGAAATCAATGAACCAGTTTAAGTTTAGATCCTGTGCTTTTTCTTTTAAACCATTAAAATTAATCCAGTCTTCCAGCTGATGAATATTCTGTACAACCGTCTGGAAATCGCCTTCGTTGGGGATTTCATCCACATATTCCAAAAGGTTTTCTTCGGCAGCATGAAATTCTTTCAGTTTTTCAACCTGCTCTGAAATATTTTGATTGTTATTTTGTTGTAATGAAAAATCTTTAAGCCATTCAGGGAAATTTCTGATGACTATTTTTTTGGCTAAATCTTTCGCATTTTCAATGGTTTTTAAATCTTTCTCAATCGCAGAAACGTCAAACGAATTTCCGTTAAAATAAAGATTCGTCACCGATGAAAGTGCGTTGTAATTAAGGTTTGAAAGTTGCTTTTTAAGCTCCTGATAATTTTCAAGCTTCTCAAAAAGTCCGTCAATCTGCACATCAGATTCTATTCCCGATTTGGCATAGCCGTTCAGTTGCTGCTTCACTTTCCTCTGTTTAAACCATTTCGGAATAAACCAAGTATGTTTTGCCTGATTCCAGATTAATTTTAATGAAGCAAAATCAATATTTAAAATGGAAGAATTGAAACTGGCTGTAATCTGACTTTCTATTTGCTGAAACTGCGTTTGCTGCGTCATCCAGTTTTTAAATAAATTCAGTTGACCTTCATTAAAAACCAAATCAACCAAACCGGATTTTACAGGATTATTTTTTAGAAATTCAAGGATTTCCACACTGTCCTCATTGGAAACTTCCTCGAGCTGGAAATGCTTTTTAATCTGCTCCGCAGCATTTTTCTTTTCATTAAACTGAGAAATCGCCGAGAGAATCAGATTTTTATTTTCAAACTGATGGCTCGACGTTTTTATCGGTCGTAAAGCATGAAGCGAGGGCTGCCCGATTTTCTGCACAATCGAAGCAAACGGAATCAGCCAGTCTTTCCACTGATTCCAGTTGAACACATCAGCACTTTCCAGAGGAAAATTAATATGGAAACGCTCATCGGCCTGTACGTGATTGGTTTCCAGAAAGGCAATCGTATCAAATAAACTCCAGCCAATCGGGAATTTTTTATGCAGTTCGTTTACATATTTTCCTAACTCTTTTCTGCGTTCGTCAAGCCGTTTTGCCTCCTCGTGATAATCGGCATTGATTTTATATTTCGGAACTTCCAATGTTCTTTCAAACTGTTTCAGAACATCCGACTTTTTAGATTTATTGGAATGCAGTTCAAGACAGAATGCACCCAAACCAATATTTTCCAGACGGTTGTGAACGACATCCAAAGCGGCTTTTTTAGCAGCCACAAAAAGCACTTTTTTGTCATTTGACAAAGCATCGGCGATGATGTTGGTAATCGTCTGTGATTTTCCCGTTCCGGGAGGTCCGTGAAGAATGAAACTTTTGTTGAGGTTGGCATTTTTTACGGCGTTCAGCTGAGAATTATCGGTTGAAATTGGCAAAACGAGTTCAGAAGCTGATATATTTTCAAGACTTTCTGTGTCATTTTCCACTCTTTCCAAAGTTCCCGTCAAACGTCCGTCAATCAGACTTTTTACAATCGAAGATTTCTGAATTTCTTCTGAATATTTTGAAATGTCCTGCCAGAGAATCAATTTATTAAATGAGAAAATTCCCAAAACCAACTGCTCCAAAACATCCCAACCTGCCAAATTGAGAACGGCATTTCTGATAATTGCCAAAACCTTTGGAACATCAACTCCCGATTCGTCCATCGGAAGATTTTCGAGGCTGTTGATGTTGAGTTTGAATTCCTGTTTTAAATATTCCAGCAACGTAATATTGATCATGGTTTCCTCCTCACGGCTTCGAAGCGTAAATTTAGAATTCACTGACTTTCTGGATAGCTCGACAGGAATCAGTAAAATAGGAGCCAGCCTTGGGATGTCTTTATTTTTAGGTTCAAACCATTTCAATAATCCGATTCCCAAATACAAAGTACTTTTTCCGTTCTCTTCTTCGGCAAGTTTTGCGCTTCGGTAAAGGTTGGTGAGAATATTGTCGAGGTCGTCCTGATGGTAATACGTTAAAAGTCGGTTGTATTTAAACTCATCTTCCGCTAGTTTAAAAAGCGGCTGCGACTGATGCAAAGGTTCGCCATACAAACTGTATTTTCTCAGAACCGTCTGATTGTTGTCGGGAAGAATCGTGAATGATTTTCCGTCGGCTAAATTGTCTTCAAGAACATTTGTTTTAATATCAACCAGCTGCAACATACTTTTGGTAAACCGCAGATTGAGAAGATTGTTTCTAAGCGATAAATCTAATAGTTTTCTTTCCCAGACTTTTTGTTTGGTTAAATTGGAAAAATCCGTCAGTTCGAGGTCATCGTATTGCGTTCCCAAATCAAAATCCTGATCGAGTTTCGTTGAATGTTGAACGGAACTGAAATCCTGAGTTTTTACCGTTTCATTTTTCAGAAGTGGGAGCGGAGAAATTCCTGCCGACCTTGCGTTTTTAATATCTAAAGACAACAAAAATTTTGAAGAATCCATCAGCTGGGTTTCGGCAGAATTCATCGCATATTTGAACGAAATGTTGCTTCCTCTGCAAAGACTTGTTGATTCAATTAAAGCAATTTCCTTTATTCCCGAAGCAATTCTTTTGGAAATCGCTGCCTGATCAAAATTAACCATTCCATCAAATCGCTGATCATCCAGCCAGACTCCGATAAAGGCGTGACCTTCCGTAACCACGATAATCGGATTGAGATCAATTGCTTCCAAACACGCTGCGAAAAGTAGTGAAATATCAATGCAGTTCCCGAATTTTGTTTCTAAAACAGTATCCACCAACCTGATTCTTTGTCCGCTCTTTTCAAAACTTGGCGGCATCGAGCTGTAAATCAAATCCAGATTCTGAATAGATTTATAAATCGCCGAAACCATCTGCAAAACTCTTTCTTTGCTTTTCTGTTGATAGCCTTCAAATGATGGTGTGAGTTTATTTCTTGCCAAAATATCAATGGCATCGGCTTTCAATTTATACAACGAAGTATTATTGGAAAGAACATAAGAAGCCAAAAGTTGCGGAAAAGATTGTAGTCCTCCAAAATAATCCATCGGGAGAACTTCTATGCTGAAACTTTTCTCGTAAATAATTTCTCCGTCTTTAAAAACCTGAATTTTAATCTGATCTAAATCTTTTTCCGTCAGTCTTTTCAGCAAAGTATTGTTAAAAACAAGGTTGAAAAGCGAGATTTTATACAGCGCATTCGCCTTGATTTTATCAATATAAACATCGTATTTTTGAAATAAACACAATGAAGAAGTGATCTGAAGATTGAGATTTTCAAAATCTTCTGTCACGTCTCTAAAAGCAATGCTCTGCAGAAAAGGATATTGGTTTAAACAAAAAGTATAGTTGAAATAAGGGCTGTGCTGTATCTGTAAGTCAAACGGAAGAATCTGATTCATAAATGTTTTTTGTGATTGTCACTCTCTTTTTCGGGAGATAATGCAATTTAGAAATAAAACAGATATTGGCAAAATTGATTTCTGGACAGGGTTTTTAGGTAAGATAAAATTTGTGGTTCAAAAATCTTTTTTACCTTGAAAAAGAACTTCTTCATCTTTTGAAATGATTGTTGTAAAATCAGTATTATATGTTCTTGATTTTATATTTAATTTTGATAATAGTTCTTCAGCTTTTTCTTTTATACTCTTCCAAATTTCATGGTTATCTATAAAACTATAATCCCAAATCTCATTTGGAATTTGCTCAACCTTAAATTTAAATTCAAGTAATTCCTTTTTCAGAGAAGAATCAATAAAATTGTTTCTAAATACTGTATCAAAACAAACTGGTACAAAAGCATCTTGTAATTCCTCATACAATTCTGTTATAGGATCAATAAGAATTGACTCCATTTCTAACAGTTGTTTGGAATTGTAAGCGAAAAGAACTAGAGAGTTGATGATATTTGTATAATAAAATTTCACATTCTTATCGTACTCTGCCAGCTCAAAAGTTGTAAAATCATCAGCTTCTATATTTTCAGATTTAGATTTATTTTTTTCTGTTTTTTTTGGTCTGAAAAAATTAAATTTCATGTGAGAAGATTTTGTTCTGAATGTAAAAAGGAAGATGTAACTCAAATGTATGAAGTTTTTTGCATTTCAAATGAAAAGATCAGTTGTGTTTTTTATTGAAAGAGATATTTAATTTGCTTCAAACTATTTTTTTTCATATTATTAAAAATGAAAAAGTTGCTCCAAATTATAATGGCCATCATGTTCAGTTTTTTGTTTCAGCAGAATTTAAATGCTCAGAAAGTGGAAACAACAAGAGAACGAATCAATTACACGATTGAAAACTGCGTCAACGAATTTGATTTGACTAAAGCAAAAAAGACAAATTCAGGCTATCAATATTGGTTCGCCGACAAAAAATTCACTGAAGAAAACACATTGAAGATGAGCATCGTGGAACCAGGAAAATCAACACATGCGCCACATCGTCATCCCGAAGAAGAATTTTTTTATATTCTGGAAGGGAAAGCATCTTTTTATCTGAATGGAAAAACTGTGGAAGTTGGACCAAATACGAGTTTATATTGTCCGCCAAATTCAGAACATGGAATTAGCAATGCCGGAGATAAGGATTTGAAGTATCTAGTAATTAAAAAGGATTTGAGGTAAATTTATCGTAGAAATTATTCTGACGTTAATGATATTTCGGTGAAATGAAATTCATCGCATCCATCCTTCAACAATGTAATTTTTCTGATTCACTTTATATTCTTTATCATTATTTGGCTTGTAACAAAGTTCAATTCTCGCTCCATATTTATCTCCCCAAGAACCTTCGTAAATTGTAAATCCTCCTTTGTAGATTTTTGCTGAAGGTTTTTCCACAACGATTTTCGATTGTTCATTTATTCGTTCTTCTGATAACCTCTCGTTTGAAGTTATTTCAAATGCTTTGATGAAAAAGTATCCTGCAACTTTTGGTTGATGATTGGTGTAAAAACTATAAATCCCAGGCTGCGAAATTTCTGCTAATCTAAAATCGTTTAGCTTTAAATCTTTTTCAGTGATTTCTTTTTCGACAGGTGTTTCAAATTTTACATTTTTTGGAATTGTTTTGTTGGCGCCGTAGAAATCGGGTGGTGAAAATGCAAGGTATACTGAAACGAAAAAAAATAAAAATGCAGAAATGATAAGCTGAGGAAAAAGTAAATACCATTTTTTAATCACAATCTGCACTATAGATGATGCAATGTTTCCTAAAATATTGATGTAAAAAAGAATCAATGAAAAATCGACTATATCGTCTTTTTTCAGAAGCAGTCCCAACTGAAAAATTACATAAGGAACCAAATAGCTGATTATCGGAATCCACCAAATGAGAAAGTATTTTTTAATAAACTTCATTCGTTGTTATGTTGGGAAACTATGAGAATAGAATTAAGTTTAATTTGCAATATAATATTAAAATTCATCATTAATATTCACAAAATCCATTATTTCAAAAAGATGATTGTCATGTTCCATTTTTTTACTTGCTGAAAAATAATAACCATAAGAGTTATAAGTGAAACCGTCTTTTAAGAAGAAAATTCCGTGATTTGTTTTTATAATAGAATAGATTGCAACTTCTTCCATAAGCTTCAGAATTTTTTCCTGCTCTTTACTAAATTTAATTTTGTCCTCAATTTTCGTTTGAGTAGAAATAGGAAATGGAGAATTTTCAGGAATTATATAATTCCAATATTTATTATTTTCTTTATATAAATCATCGACTCGTTGTAACGAATTTTGATTTAAGAAGATGAGATTATCATTCTTTTGAATGACTAATGCAAGTGCTTTAAACTTGTTAAGATTTTCATTTAAAAATTTTATATTCGAACTACTTTGTAGTTGAGCAGTTGTTAAAAATTCATTAGGCTTACTTCCAGCTTCTTTTTCACTAATTTCATAATGTTGAGAAAATCCACCCCAGAAAAAATTTGATATTTCGCTTGATGTTCTTATAGAATCTAAGCTCCATATCTTTTCTTCTTTTATAGGTCTGATATCCCATTTTGAAAATGGTTTTGAAAATTTTAAATATTCTTCTATCGAGATATTATTTACTGTTGTTAAGCTATCCAAATAACGAAAAGTTGCCACATCAAAGTTTTCTTTTCTATTTAAATGTTCCTGACTGAAGATTAAATTTGATACAAATACAAAAAATAGTGTGAAAAATCTTTGCATACAATTTGTTGATAAGTTAGTAGTCAAATATAGAAACTTTTAAATAAATCCACCATTGAGAATTTTTTTGAATAGAGTATTTTATATAAATGAAGTAATTTTGATGCATTTTTTCATTATATTTCTTTTTAAGAAATATTTAAGGTTTAAAATCCAAAAAATAGTCAGAATATTTCTACTTTTGAGAAAACAACATTTATGTTCGGATCAAATAAATCAAAACTGAGTTTAAGTTGTGCAATCGTTTGCACTACTGCGAATCTTATGAGTGCGCAGACCTCAATTCAGGTTAAAAATACTCAGGATTTTGCAAGAAATGAAATCGTTTCTGTTTCAACAAAGCAGTTGAAAGCATTTTTAGAGAAAAATAAAGCGGAAGATTTAAGAATAAAAGACGCCCAAAACCAATATCTGCCGATTCAGTGGATCGATAATGACAGTGACGGGAAAAATGATGAGCTTCTTTTTCAGACAAAACTGGATGCAAATAAAACGAATTCGTATAAAATTATTGCAGATCCGAATACACCAGTTCCTGAAAGTAAAGTGACAACGTATTCCAGACTGGTTCCGGAAAGAGTAGACGATTACACCTGGGAAAATGATAAGGTTGCGTTCAGGGTGTATGGCCCAAAAGGTCAGGCTGAAGCTTTGGCTAAAGTGAAAGGAAGCACACTTTCCAGCGGTGTTGATATCTGGTTTAAAAGAACTGAAAAATCTGTTATCGACGAATGGTACAAAGGGTATCTGACGGATCCAATGTATTATCACAAAGACACGAGAGGTGAAGGCTACGATCCATATCACGTCGGTGACAGCCGCGGAACGGGAGGAATCGGAATCTGGAAAGATGAAAAACTGCAGGTTTCCCAAAACTTTGTAACTTCAAAAACGATTGCGGAAGGTCCGCTGAGAACGGTTTTTGAACTGACATACGCGCCTTGGAGCGAATTTGGAGTGAAAGAAACCAAAAAGAATTTCTCTTGATTTAGGTTCGAATTTTTCTAAGTTTGAATCGACTTTTGAAGCTGAAAAGCCAGTTCCCAATTATACGGTCGGAATTACTTTACATAAAAATGAAGGCGAATCAAAGCTGAATGATAAAGCCGGATATTATCTTCATTGGGAAAAAATTGATGATGCATTTGTAGGAGAAGGAATTGTATTAGATCCTAAAATTGTTCAGAGATCTGTAGCTCACAAATCTGAAACTCCGGACCAGAGTAATTTGCTGGTTGTAACGAAACCTCAGAAAAAACTGACTTATTACGCAGGGTTTGCATGGCAGAAAAGCGGACAGATTCAAACAAAGAATGATTGGGAAAAACTTTTGCAGAAAAAGGCTCAGATGGTTGCCAATCCTTTAGTAATTACAATTAAATAATAGTAAAAATGATGAATTTTAAGCTTATCCTATTCTCATTGTGCCTAGCCTCAACAACGGCTTGTACAGCACAGGTAAAAGATCCTTTGGCCGAAAAAATGATGGTTTATCAGCTTCCGAACGGCGGGTGGGGCAAACATAACAGCGATAAAAAAAATGTTGATTATACTTTAGAAATAGACTCTAAACTTTTAAAGATAATCAAAGCCAACGACAATGATCTTGCTACCATCGATAACAACGCCACCTCAAGGGAAATCAATGGTTTAATTAAAGCATACAGCACCACTAAAAATCCAGCTTATTTAAAATCTGCTGAAAAAGGAATTGAATATTTGCTCTCTATGCAGTATGAAAACGGTGGATTTCCGCAGTATTTTCCAAATGCTTCAATTTACAGAAAACAGGTAACGTACAATGATAATGCGATGATCAACGCCTTGACTATTTTGTACAATGTTGCTGAAGGAAAAGAGGGTTTTGATGCCGTAGGTTCTCAATTAAAGGAAAAGTCGAAAGTTGCTTTGCAAAAAGGAATTGCCTGTATTCTGAAAACACAGGTTCTTCAAAACGGTAAACTTTCCATCTGGGCAGACCAGTACAACGAAGTGACTTTGGTTCCTGAAAAAGCGAGAGCTTTTGAGCCGATGTCTCTGGCAACCGGAGAATCTGTGAACATTGTGAAGTTTCTGATGATGCAGCCCGTAACTCCGGAAATTGAAAAATCTGTTAGAGCGGCAGTGGAATGGTTTAAGGTGAGTAAAATTGAAGGGTACACCTACAGTGTTTCGAAAGAAAATGATAAACTAATCCGTACACTGAGCAAAAAAGAAGGATCATCGGTTTGGGCGAGATTTTATGATATTCCAACAAACAAACCTGTTTTCGGGGATCGTGACGGAAGTGTGAAATTTAATTACGAAGATGTTTCCGAAGAACGCAGAATGGGTTACAGCTGGTACAACGAATCAGGAACGAAGCTGATTGAAAATGAATTTCCGAAATGGCTTAAGAGAAATAAACTTATGCAGTAAACGAAGAAACCTCATAGGTCTTCAAAACCTATGAGGTTTGATCTAAAAACAAATCCTGACGCTTATAGACTGCATCAGGATTTTTATGTTTCCAGCTCACGCAGATTTTGCGGATTGTGCTGATTTTTTCTTCGATTACTTTTACCTAAAATTAGACCAAAAATTCGTGTATTCGTGGCAAACTAAAATCTGTGAGAAAACGGGAAATCTGTGCGAATCTACTTCACTTCAAAACTATAAACTCCGCTTTTTTCAGTTTTAAAATCAAACATTTCTGTTTCCGGAACTGCAAAATCTTTCAGCTCTGTTTTGTCCGATTTTAAAGGCGTTTTAATCACATCCACCTGATAATATTCGTTGGAATTTGATCCATTTGCTGAGGTGAAATTTGTTTTGGATTTTAAATTTAAACCTTTTGCCACTCTGATTCTTGCCTTTCCACCCAAATCCGATTTTACAACCAGTTTCGTCAGCTTGGAATTTTTCCAGTCCATATCGATTTCAAAACCGCCTCTTGCTTTCAGACCTTTCACAGAACCGTTTGGCAAAGCATCGGGAAGGGCAGGCAAAAGGTAAAGATATCCGTCATAACTTTGCAAAAGCATCTCAGCAATTCCTGAAGTACATCCAAAATTTCCATCAATCTGGAAAGGCGGATGTGCATCCAGAAGATTAGGATATGTTCCGCCGGATTCCCCTTTATTATCGGTAGGAGCAGGTGATAATTGATCTGAAATTAATTTAAAAGCCCTGTTTCCGTCCAATAATCTTGCCCACCAGTTCACTTTCCAGCCCATCGACCAGCCTGTGGATTTATCTCCTCTGAAAATCATTGAATTTTTTGCTGCTGCCGTCAAATCAGGATTTCTGAAAGGTGAAATCTGTCCTGATGGAAATAAGCCGTATAGATGCGAAATATGTCTGTGTTTATCATCGGTTTTATCCATATCAGTAAGCCATTCCTGCAACTGACCATGTTGCCCGATCTGCATTGGCGGAAGTTTAGATAAAGCCGATTTTACTTCATCGGAAAGATCTTTATCTGAATTTAAAATTTTTGAAGCATTGATGAAATTATTAAAAACATCAAAAACCAATTGGTTATCCATCGTCGTTCCTGCAGTGATGCTTACATTTTTGAAGTATTTATTTTCCGGCGACATTGATGGTGAAACCACCAGATATTTCTTGGAAGGATCCTGTTGCAGAACGTCTAAGTAAAACAAAGCACAACCTTTCAAAGCTTCATAGTTTTTCTTTAAAAATTCTTTATCTCCGGTGTATAAATAATGGTTCCAGACGTGTTGGGTCAGCCACGCTCCTCCCATCGGCCACATTCCGTAGAAGCCGCCATCAACAACTCCCGTTATTCGCCACAGATCGGTGTTGTGATGAATATTCCAGCCTCTTGCATGGTACATTTCCTTGGCAGATTCTTTTCCTGTCACCGATAAATCCTGAATCATATCAAACAAAGGCTCGTGCATTTCGCTGAGGTTGGTATTTTCCGCAGGCCAATAGTTCATTTCGGTGTTGATGTTGACTGTATATTTGCTGTCCCAAGCCGGATTCAGCTGATCATTCCAGATTCCCTGCAAGTTGGCGGGCTGAGTTCCCTGTTGAGATGAGGAGATCAAAAGGTAACGCCCAAACTGGAAATATAAAGCCACCAAATCAGGATCCTGTGAATTTCCGAATTCTTTAATTCTAACGTCAGTTGTTTTTTTTGCCTGCCCGGTTGTTCCTAAATTCAAACTTACACGTTTAAAATATTTCTGATAATTTTCGATGTGTGCTTTTAATTCAGCGTCATATTTTTTGTTTAAAGCTGATTTTAAATATTCTGAAACTCTTGCATCAGGATTTCCCGAAAGATCATCGTATTTTTTGAAATTGGTAGCAATCGAAACATACAGAACCACTTCATCAGCCCCGGAAATATTGAGTTTGTCTTTTGTTGATGTTAATTTTCCACCTTTTAAAATTGGAACGGCAACAGTTTTAAATCTAATTTTTCCGATCTTGTTATCCACAGAGCCACCTGTCCCGCTAATAATCAACTGGTTTTTATCTGTAAAAACCGAATGAACCTTGTGTGGAGTAGAAGCGTTGACAGAAAAATTTAAACTTCCTTTTTTGCTGGAAGTCAACTTAATCATAATCACATTATTGACAAAAGATGAGAAAATTTCACGCTTGTAAGTCACGCCATTTACCTCGTAAGAAACTGTGCTTAACGCTTTTTCAATATCTAAAGAACGGTTGTAATTCTTAAAATTTTCATGACCTTTAAAATCCAGAAACAAATCACCCATTGTCTGGTACGGCATTCCATAGTTTAAATCTTTTGGAGCAGCTCTGGGATAGGTTCTGTTGGACAGATTTTGGGCTTCTTCGAACTGACCGTCATTCAATAATTTTCTTATATTCTGAATGCTGTCAAACGTATTTTTCGGAACATTATTCCCCGGCTCGCCTGCCCAAATTGTTTCTTCATTCAGCTGAAGATGTTCCTGAATCGCGCCCCCAAAAACCATGGCTCCCAATCTTCCGTTTCCGATGGGTAAAGCTTCGTTCCAGTTTTCTGCAGGTTTGCTGTAGGTTAATTTGAGATTCTGCTGTGAAAATGTTGAAACAGAAATCAATGTTCCGCAAGTCAGTAAAATGATTTTATGTTGAATGATTTTTAGCATTTTATAAATTTTGTTGATGATTTGATTCGTTGTTTTTTTACGCAAAGATTTTGTTTTAGTCTGCATAATTTTAAGGAGCAAAGGATAATCAATGAATTGATTTTAAGCTAATGTATAATTTCTTTTAATTAAAAAGAAAAAAGTTTGACAAAGAATATCTTTCAAGCTTCATCAGCGATTTATCGCAACCTTTGCTCCTTAAACTTAGTTCAGTTTTAAATAAAATCTTTGCGTTATATTTTCTTCATTACCCATCACTTATTACCCATATTCCCCAACCAGTCTGCACAAACTTTTTTCCAGTTATCCGTCAGCACAGTTTTGTTGGAAATCCCGATGTTGTGTTCGCCTTCTGGAAAGATAAACATTGCACCTTTCACTTTATTATTAATCATCGCTTCGTAATATAAAATTGAGTTGATGACGGGAACGGCTTTGTCATTTTGAGCATGAAATAGAATCGTGGGTGGCGTTTTTTCAGTTACCGAATTTTGCATGGAATATTCTTTGATTTTTTCTGCAGAAGCGTTTTCTCCCAATAGATTATCTCGGCTTCCTTTGTGCGCAAATTCACCCAAGTCAATGACCGGGGAAACTAAAATTGCAAAATTTGGCACTGTGGAAATTGTTTGCCAATCGCCTTTCAATTCAGTATAATCAATCGGAATATTACTTACCATGGCCGCCAAATGTCCACCCGCTGAAGTTCCTAAAACTCCAATCTGATCAGGTGAAATTCCATATTGTTCCGCATTTTTTCTGATCAATTTTATCGCACCCTGAATATCTTGTAACAAACCGATTTCTCTTTTCTTTAAATCCGGAGAAGTAGGCAAACGGTAATTTAGGACAAAAGCTGAAATTCCTAAAGTATTGAGCCATTTTGCATAAGAATATCCACCCAAATCATAGGTCAGATGTCTGTATCCACCGCCTGGAATGACGATGATAGCCATCTTTTTTCTCTCTTCTTTGGCAGGCAGAAAAGCGAACAGTTCAGCTTCCTGAATCTGCGTAATCCGTCCTTCTTTTTCTTCAATAATGTTTAATTTTAAACCCTTGGAATTGGGCATTGTTCCTTTTTCCCAAACCGCTATATTCTGTTGAGCTGAAATTTGAATTCTAATAAATATGCTGAAAATTAAAATGAACTTTTTCATAGTTAAAAAATTAAGGGGCAGAATTTTATTACTCATTACCAATTATTTACTAATAGTGAAAAGCCAGTCTGCACAAAGTTTTTTCCAGTTTTCGTTCAGAGGATCTTTATCGGTGACAAAAAACCGATGCCCGCCTTTAGGAAAAATAAACATCGCTCCTTTCACTTTATTTTTTGTCATTGCCTTGAAATACAAAATGCTGTTCATCGGCGGAACGGCTGTATCATCCTGATTATGAAACAAAATCGTTGGTGGCGTTTTGTCGGTCACGAGATTTTGCATGGAATATTCCTTGATTTTTTCGGGAGAAGCGTTTTCTCCTAACAAACTGTCGCGACTTCCTTTGTGAGCATATTCGCCCAGATCAATGACCGGACAAAAGAGAATTGCAAAATCCGGAATCAGGGAAATGTTTTCCCAATCGCCTTTTAATTCTGTGTAATCTTTAGAAATATTGCTGGCCATTGTTGCCAAATGTCCGCCTGCTGACGTTCCGACAACGCCCACTTGATCGGGAGAAATTCCCCATTGAGCCGAGCTTTTTCTGATGTATTTGATAGCAGCCTGAATATCCTGCAACGGAGCAATTTCTCTTTGAATTAAATCGGTAGAGGTTGGCAATCTATAGTTTAAAACGAATGCAGAAATTCCCTGAGTATTCATCCATTTTGCGATCTGAAATGCACCCTCATCGTAAGTCAGTTTTGAATATCCGCCACCTGGAATGATAATAACTGACATCTGTTTTCTTTCTTTTATGGGAGGAAGAAATGCGAAAAGTTCAGGTTCTTTCAGTTCTGCAAGGATTTTCTTTTTCTTGGTTTTTGAAGCTAATATTTTTGAATTGGGCATTTCACCTTTCGGCCAGAACATAAGCTTTTCCTGTGCGGAAAATTCACTGAAAAGGAAGATGATGAGTAAAAAAAATATTTTTTTCATTGGTGGCTAAATTATAAACCTCACAGGTTTTTAAAACCTATGAGGTTTGATTTTGTAAAGTTTAATCTTTCAAAAAATCTTCTCTAAAAGGTGTAAAAGCATCAATCAATTTTCCTGATTCTAAACATTTTACCCCATGAAAAATATTGGGTTGGGCAAAAAATCCGTCGCCTTTTTTTAAAGTTTTGGTTTCGCCGTCGACGGTTACTTCAAATTTTCCTTCGGCAACGTAGGTGATTTGGGAATGAAAATGTTGGTGTAAAGTTCCGATCGCATCTTTCTCAAATTGAACGATGACCATCATGACCTGAGAATTGTATCCTACAAATTGTCTGGAAACGCCGTCTCCTAAATTTTCCCATTCGGAACTGCCGTCGAAAAATGGTTCTTTTTTGAAATTCATTGTATTGATTTTTTTGAATTTTAAACTTGTCTGTAACTACTTTGTCATAATGTAAGCATTTTAACTGTGAAAAGTACGCAGAGATCCTTTCAGGATGACAAAATAACTGTTGATTTCTCTCGCAGATTTTGCTGATAGAGCAGATAATTTTTTGTACTTAAGTATTTGAAAATCTGTTCGATCTGTGGGACATTTATTTAATATACCTTTCCAAGCCGGTTTTTAAATCTTTCAAAGATTTTGTTGCCAGTTTAGCAACAGTTTCTGCTCCTAATTTTGATAAGTGGGTATCATCAGCTTTGTCTTTATCATAGTACGGGTTTTCGCCAGCTTTAAAGTGAAGATGCAACAGTTTCGATTTCTCAGGACCAGCTGCAATTTCCATTTGTTCGGTCAGTAACTGCATATCAACAAAAGCAACTTTCATATCGTCTGCAACCATTCTTACCACCAAAGGATAATCTGTGTGAGTATCGATTAAAACACCATTTTCATTGAAATTTCTTCTTGTAATTGAAGTCATCAGAATGGGGGTTGCTCCTTTTGCTCTGGTTTCGTTCACGTATCTTTCCAGATTGGCTCTGTACTGCGTATGTGGATTGGTGAATTTTGTTGAATCTTTCAGTTTCTGATCATTATGACCGAACTGAATGATGACAAAATCACCTTTTTTCAATTGTTTTTCTACTTTATCCCATCGTCCTTTTGTTCTGAAACTCTTTGAACTTCTGCCGTTCATAGCGTGGTTCTGAATTTCAATTCCGGTGGTCATAAACTGTCCTAAAACCTGTCCCCATCCGTGTTCAGGATTTCTGTCAGGATTGTCTTTATTTGACATTGTGGAGTCACCAATCAGGAATAAGGTTGGTTTTTTTTGTGCTATCGATAATGCTGAAATTATGATGCTTAGAAGTAAAAGTATTTTTTTCATTTTAATTTTTATTTAATGTGAAAAATTTTAAACCGCAAAAGAATCAAAAGAAATAATTAAAAATAAGACTGTCAAAAGTTTACAAAATGTAAAAGTTTCATTTTGCAAACTTTTGATTATCCATCATTCTCAAACGTCTTTTGTTTCTTTTGCGGTAAATAGCTTTTCATTGTATGGTTTTATTTTTGTGAAATGCTTTGACAAGCTCAGCATGACATTGCGAATACTAGCTGTTATATTTATATAGCTTTAGATTGCTCATTATCAATTACTTACTACTCATCTCCGGTTTCCAGTCGCCTAAAATATTTTTAATGGTATATTTTTTTGCTTCTCTTTTTGTCAATTGATGCGACCAGGCAACACGGTTGTCGGTTTTTCCGCCTTCCCCTTTGCTTCCGAACTCTGCGTAGTAAGCGGTTTTATCTTTGTCGGGAAACATTTTGTCGCCTTTCCACGGATTCCAGCCTTCGGGAACGATGTGATTTCCCATTTCGGTATTGATAAAAACTGTTTTTGCATATGGTCGCCAAGGTCTGCCCAAAAAAACTTTGTTGATGCCTTCTTTGGCGATCAATTTACAATTTAAAAATACATATCCGAATTCTTTACTTTGGTCTGTGGATGCAGCAGTGATATAAGAATTGGCTAAACTTTTAATCGTGCAGTTTTTAAAAACAACGGTTGCCGAACCAAAAAGAAAGTCGGTTGTTCCTTCAATGAAACAGTTTTCATAATATTGCCTGCTGTGATTTCCGCCAGTGTAAACTGTGTCCTGACATCCCAAAATATTAGAATTTTTGACGGTAAAACGGTCACCTTCCACATGTAACGCAACAGCTTGTCCCTGATTGCATGATGAGTTTTGAATGGTAAGGTTTGAAATTTTCACATCATCAGACATTACCAAAAGCGTGTACGAATTGAAAGTCGTCATTTTTTGGTTTAAAGCATCCATCTTGCCTGAATAATCGTCGTTGGTAATGATTGTATTTTCTTTACTCTCGCCCTGTAAAGTGATTTTATGTTTTGAAGATGGAATAACGATCTTCTCATTATACGTTCCGGCTTTTATTTTAACCAAAGCTTCACCCGGACCAAGATCTCTGATAGATATTATCGCTTTTTGAATGGTGGTAAATTGTCCGCTTCCGTCTTGTGCGACCGTAATCGTTATATATGGATTTTTTTGCGCTAACAATAATTGAACACATAAAACCAATACGATGAAAAGAAACTTCTTCATAAAATTTATTTTAAAGTTTTATCTAAAAAGTTAACCGTCAAATCTAAAGTTTCGCTAAACCAAGGTTCTGCAGACCAAAATGAATGAGGTGTATCTTTGATTTCGTGAAATTCTGTGAACGTTTCATAGCTTTTCAGTTTTTTCATCATGTCGTCTCTTCCTGCATGAAAGCGGGGTTGCGAAGAATTGATGAATAGGGTAGGAGGTGTTTTTTTGTCGACAAATTCCAACGGTGAAGCTTCAGTCCAGTTTTTTAGATTAACATTTCTGTCGCCACCCAACAAAAAAGAAGCATACGTACTTTCCTCAGCTTCGGGATGGATGAACGAAACAATTCCGTCAACATTCACAATCGCTTTAATTTTTCCTTTTGATTTCACACCTACCAACGTTGCAATCTGAGCACCTGCTGATTCGCCTAAGATTCCAATTTTCTTGGTATCAACAGCATATTTTTTTCTGTTTTTCTTTAAAAACTCAATAGCATTATTCACATCATCAATCGCTGCAGGATATTTTGCGACTTCACTTAAACGGTAGCCGACAGCAATCGCCACATAACCTTTTGAAGCCAATTCCTGCGCCATATATTTTTCGTTTTCCTTACTTCCTGAGATCCAGCCACCACCGTGAACCAGTGCGATCGCCGGATGTTTTTTGGATTTATCAAGAGGGTAGTAGATGTCGGCTTTCAGGGAAAGTCCGTTGACGTTGGAATATTCTACATCTTTATCAATCCCGATGTTGGGCGGAACCGGTCTGTTCAGCGGAGTGATGAACGGATGTTTTTTCTTAAGTTTTTCATACGTTGCTTCGTTTGTGTAAGGAGTAGCATTCGGCTTTGTCTGACCGAATGCTGTTGCTCCTACAAAAAAAACAAAAAGAAAATATAGTTTGTGAAAACTCATTTTTAAATTAATTTGGTTTTGTTCAACCGCAACTTTTTAGTTTAACCACAAATCGCCAGATTCGACGAAGTCAAAAGTCACAAAAGGTTCTTGCAATTTTTAAGTTTAAAACTTTGAAAATACAAGTTCAAAAAAGTTTGATCTAACCACAAAAGTTTTTTGACACATTAGTTAACTTCAAGCTTAAATGTTTGAGAATATTTAGAACACATCAGTTGAAAAATTAAAATTTTTCCTTTGCACTGAATTCTCATCAAAATTTCAAATCTAATATTCTATCTTGATAGGATTGCATCCTATCCTTTAGAAAATCGTCCCTTTGAGACTTTGAATCCCAAACTTCAAATTCAAATCTCGAATCTCGAATCTCGAATCCCGAAACTCGCATCCCGAATCTCAAATCTCAAACGTCAAATCTCAAATCTCAAATTACTTCACCGCATTCTTCGCAATCTCTTTCGAAATGCTCAGTTGCTCACCTTTTACATCTTTTGGAAGTTTTACCGATGTGGTTTTTGCTCCCAGAACTTTGATGGTTGGTTTTTGATCTGATTCTAGTTTTAAGGTAGAAAGATCTATATTTTTACTGTTCAAGATGGTTGTTCCTGTTCCTTCAGTGTATTTTAATTTTACATTCTTCAACTGAATTCCGTCTGCGTCTACAATGGTTAAGCCTTTTTTAGTTTCAAACTGAGAATCTTCAATCACGATATTTTTAAGATTCATTTCTGCCAAACCGAAAAGCGTAATGGCTTCATCAGAATTGGTTGCGGTAATATTTTTAAAATAAATATTTCTGAAAACCGGCGTTTCTTCCGTTACTGGATATACTTTTTCAGAAGCTTTATTTCCTTCCGCTTTTTGTCCGTCTTCCAAAACCGGAGAAGCTCCTTCGTAGAACATATTAAAACCAATTGTCTGCGTCGGAATGTTGATCATGTCGATGTTTTTGATATAAATATTTTCAACAACACCACCTCTTCCACGAGTCGTTTTGAAACGAAGTCCGATATCAGTTCCGATAAAAGTACAGTCTGAAACATGCATATTTCTCGCACCACCAGACATTTCGCTTCCGATTACGAAACCTCCGTGACCGTGATAAACCATATTATTTTTGATGATTACGTTTTCAGTTGGCATTCCTCTTTTTCTTCCGTCTTCGTTTTTTCCTGATTTAATGCAGATCGCATCGTCACCCACATCGAAAGTATTGTCGTAGATCAGAACATTTTTGCAAGATTCCAAATCTACACCGTCACCGTTTTGAGAATACCAAGGGTTTCTAACGGTAAGATTTCTTAAAATTAAATTGGAAGTCATCAATGGATGAAGGTTCCATGCCGGAGAATTCTGGAAAGTCGGGCCATCCAAAAGTACCTGATCGCAACCTACGATGCTCACCATTACCGGACGAAGGAAGTCTTTCACAGATTCCAGTTCAGATTTGTTGATTTTATCGGGAACGTTGAAACTTGAGCTGCTTTCAAATCCTTTTTTATAGCTTTCTGAAGGGTACCAAGTCTTTCCGTCTTTAGAAACGATTCCGCCTGATGCAACAAATTTTTTCCATTCAGTTTCAGATAATTTTCCTTTTTTTACAGCTCTCCATGTGTCACCGCTTCCGTCGATCACGCCTTTTCCTGTAATCGCAATATTTTTGGCATTTCTTGCCGAAATCGGTGACTGGCAACGGATGGTATTTAAACCTTCAAAACTCACGTCTACCAAAGGATAATCGCTTTTGTCTGTGCTGAAAATAATCATCGCACCATCTTCCACATGAAGGTTGATGTTGCTTTGCAAAACGATGGGTCCGGTTAACCAAAGTCCTCTTGGAACCACCAGTTTACCACCACCTTTTTTTACCAAAGCGTCGATTGCCTTTTTGAAAGCTTCTGTATTTTTCACACTTCCACCTGCAACACCTCCAAAATCTTTGATCGATACGGTGTTTGCTGCGAAAGAAGTTTCTGTCACTTTAGGCATTTTAAACTCAATTCCTTTATAAATATCTGTATTTTGAGCGTAGAACTGTCCCGAAAACATCATTGCTGCGACCAGACCTATTATTTTGAATGACTTCTTCATGTAGTTATCTTTTATTTTTTTGTTGATCTTTTTCGTTTCAAACCTGACGGGTTTTTAAAACCCGTTAGGTTTTTTATTTTAATTTACTTCCGCAGATTAAGCAGATCAAACAGATTTTTATTTAAAATTCATCTGTGAAAATCCGTGAGATCTGTGGGAAATATCTAATTTTTTGTTATTCTAAAATATTCAAAATCTGCATAGCCACCACGGTTTGCTTTCTGCGTGCTTACAGAATATAATCCTACTTTGGCGCCAATCCATTTCCCAGGTTTTGCCTGAAATGCTTCGCCAACTTTGATGAAATTTTTACCATTTTCGCTGTAGCTGAAGGTGCAAATTCCGTTCGGTTCGCTGACATTGACTTTAAAATAAGCTTCGTTTCCTTTTAATTTGGTTTCAAATAAAACTTTTTCCTCGCCGCCTTTTTCAGCCTTTTCAGCTTTTCTCAACTGAACATAATATCCATCGGTTTTATTGGTGATAACAAGCGATGTGTGATCCATTCCCATAACCAAAAGTCCGGCAGTTTTTCCTTCCTTGGCATCTTCGGGAGTCAATTTAACTTTGGTGGAAGCCACAAAATTCGGAGCCGGAAATTTTTGAGTTAAAAGATTCGGAACATTCCAAAGGTTTTTATCGTTTTCGCCCATTTTCATGGAGAATAGTCTCAGGAATTTCTGTCCGGGAAGTTTAGATGACCAAACGATGTTTTCGTTGGCGCTCCATTGCCACTGCAAACCTAATTTTTCACCATCAAACTCATCCGTTTCCGCTGGAGTTACAACGGGATAGGTTTTTCCAACGTTTGGTTTTTTATAAGTAAGAACCGGTTCGCCAATTCCGTTTTTATCGTTATCGATTCCCATGACAGGCCAGTCTTTTTCCCATTTCATCGGCTGCAAATGCACGATTCTTCCTCCTGCATCCACATCCTGAAAATGGTAGAACCAGTCTTCACCTGATGGCGTATCTACCCAAGCTCCCTGATGCGGACCGTTGATTTTTGTTTTTCCCTGCTCGAGAACAATTTTCTCTTCGTACGGACCGTAAATGTTTTTTGATCTTAAAACCAATTGCCAACCTGTCGCCACACCTCCCGCAGGAGCGAAAATGTAGTAATAGCCGTTTCTTTTGTACATTTTTGGACCTTCAACTGTCGGATGTGCATCATGACCGTCGAAAATATGAACGCCCTTATCCAAAACTTTCGTTCCTTCGGGATTCATTTTGTTTAAAGATAAAATACTTTTCACACCGGCACGGCTTCCTGCCCAACCGTGAACCAAATAGGCCTGTCCATCCTCATCCCAAAACGGACAAGAATCAATTAAACCTTTTCCTTCCATTACCAAAACGGGTTCGTCCCATTTTCCAAGAGGATCTTTGGTTTTTACCATGTAAATCCCGAAATCTGGGTCGCCCCAGTAAATGTAGAATTCACCTTTGTGGAAACGGATACTTGGTGCCCAAACAGCATCACCTCTTCTTGGAACAGCGAAATGTTCTTTCGGCAAAACATCCTGGATTGCGTAATTGACCAATTTCCAGTTGACCATATCTTTTGAATGAAGAATAGGCAATCCCGGAGCTTCATTGAAACTTGAAGCGGTCATATAAAAATCATCGCCAACGCGCGTAACATCCGGATCTGAATAATCTGCGTATAAGATCGGGTTTCTGAAATTTTTTCCCTGATCGGCAGTCCAGACTTCTGAAACGTATGGTTTTTCCTGTGCATTCAGATAAGAAGATGCAATGGAAAATGCGGTGATTGAAAGTATATTTAAAAATTTGTTTGTCATAAAATCAGATTTTTAGTCTGGGTTCTAAACGCAAAAGGGCGCGAAGATTTTTTATTGTTACTCTGCATATTTTTCGTTCGCAAAGGCGCTCTGCTCAGCAAAGGCTATTGTTTAGAAAGACCTTGAGATTTTTTCACCATTAAGGATTTATTAAGTAGTTAAGTATAGTTAAGTTGAGCCTCGCTTTAAGCAGATAGCTTAATGAAAATTTTAGATTTAAATCTTAATGAACCTTAACTTCTTAAATCCACTTAATGGTTTAAATTTTTATTTTTCAAATTCCAAACTTGCCAAAATAAATGGTCCGGTACCTTTTCCGTCATTCGAACGGATTTCTTCATTTACATAATATTCGTAAGAGCCATCTCTGTAAGGTTTCCCTCCTAAACCGGCAACGGCGCAACATTTATTTAAGTTTACCACTCCGTTTTCATCAACTGTAATTAAGTTTTTGATGATTCCGTCGTAGCCTTTTTTAGCAGCAGCTTTATATGAATTTGGAAGATATCCTTTATTTACTGATTTGATCATTGTATAAACAAACATTGCGGATGCAGTTGCTTCTTCATAATTACCGTTTGCCAATGGCTTATCCAAAACCTGATACCAAAGACCGGATTTTTTATCCTGAACTTTGATTACGGCATCGGCGTAAGATTTTAAGTAAGAAATAATTCTGACTCTTCCGGGATGATCTTTAGGTAGATAATCAAGAACATCGACCATTGCCATTCCGTACCAACCCATTGCTCTTCCCCAGAAATTTGGTGAAAGTCCGGTTTGTTTGTCTGCCCATGCCTGTTCTTTACTTTCGTCCCAAGCGTGATACAACAATCCTGTTTTTATGTCTAAAAGATTTTTCTGAACTGAGTCGAACTGCATTACGATATCATCATATGCTTTTGCTGCATCCGCACCTTTTGTGAAATCTTTCGTATAATGCGTGTAGAAAGGCATTCCCATGTACAAACCATCCAGCCAAACCTGATAAGGATAGATTTTTTTGTGCCAGAAAGAACCTTCATTCGTTCTTGGCTGTCCGTCGATTTGCAGACGAAGCGTTTGAAGCGCTTTCAGGTACTTGTCTTTTTTCTCTTTTTCGTAAAGATAAAGCAATACGTTTCCACTATTCAGCATGTCGATGTTGTACTTGTCAAGATCGTAAGTAGCGATTGTACCGTCTTCTTTGATCAAAGTTTCACCGAAACCGCTGATGTAGTCGTAATATTCTTTTTTACCTGTTTTGATGTAAAGCTGCTCAGCTCCGTCCAACACAATCGCTGATGGATACGTCCATTTCGGGCTTTTGCTGAAATCAAGCATCCACGCTTCCGGAAATCTCTGCATTTCAGAAAGCATCATTCTTTCAGACCATTTCAGATTTGTTGGAACTACTTTTCCTGATTTTGCTGTTTGGGTTGTAGCCTTTGCAGCCGTTGCTGTTTTTGTCTGTGCACAGGCAAGGAACATTCCTGAACCTAAAATCGCAACAGCGTATATTTTTAATTTTTGATTAATAAAACTCATTGTAAGTCAATTTTAAAGTTGATTGTTATTATCTAAAATTTCTAATTTTTTGTCTAAATCTTTGTAGAATTCTTCCTCAGTTTTAATTCCGTTCGGTTCCTGTGACCAGGCTCCCATAAAGTAATACGAAACATTTTTGGTCTTTTTGAAAACCACCACGTGAGTCGATTTGGTTTTTACAATTTTATCTAAATTTCCGATAGGGTAGAAGATGACCATTCCCAGATTATCTTCTTTTTTTGCCAAAGTCTGCATTCCGTATGTTGCAATGTAGCCCCATTTTTTGTTTTTACTGACCGCCTCTTTCATGGGAATTTCTTTAAAAGCGACAATTCCGGTACATAATCCTGAAATTGTTTCATTTAAATTTAAATCAACTTTCACAAAACGGTCTCTGTTGAAAATTGTCAGCTTCGACTGAAGGTCAACTGCTTTTCCCCATGTTTTCCAGCCTTTGTAATCTATGGTTGCGAAAGATTTATCGCTTTCATTAACAACTTTTGCAGTGGTGGTTTTTACCGTTTTAAAAGTTTCGACAAAATCATTCTGATCATCATATCTTCCATAAGAACCGACTCCGATGGTACGGCCTGATTTCAAAATATCCTGTCCCCAAGGTGCATCGTGATGATAGGTTTCAAAGCCGTCCTGTCCAACATCCGGCAACACCAGAGTATTCACTTTTTTACCAAAAATATCTGTGGCATTTCTCCAGTCAAGGTATAATCTGTAACCGATATGATTGTTTTCCAAACCGATTCCTTCGTATCTGATGTAGTAAGAATGGTCGGTGTGTTCGGCCGGAAGTTGTAATTCATTAATGTTTTTGAATGCTCCGCCGATGTACTCGTTGCCCTGCCATTTTCCGCCGTCTTTTATTGATAATTCTGCGTAAGAAAAAGGTGCTTTCGGGTTTTTGCGGATTTTCTCAATCACATTTTTCTGTGCGAAAGATGAACCGCTTGCGAAAATTGCTCCCGCTAGTATTATTTTGAATAGGTTTGATTTTATCTGTACTGACATTATTTTTAATTTTAGATAACCTTTGAGTCTGAAAGTTCAGTGACTACCGTTGATTTTCGGTTATTTTTTTCACGACGTCATTCATATACACCTCGATATTATCATAGTTTTTATCTAAATCTTTTCCGTTGGCATTGGCCGTTTTCGGATCAAGATTATTTTTAATTTCCCAATCATCGGGCATTCCGTCATTGTCTGAATCAAGAGGAGCCTTTCCTGGTTTTAAAACAGGTAATCCGCCTACATCTTCCTGAGAATCTATGATTCCGTTGTCACTGCCGAGCGAACCTTTGTGAGAGAAGGTTCCCTTTTTTACATGTTCCAAAACTCGTACATCAACAGCATCTCTCACCAAACTCGCACCTCCGATTTTTAATATTTTTTCGTAGGCTTGTTTTGGGGAATCAGTTTTTACATTATTCTGAATATCGTGTGGCTGATTTATTTTAATTGAGTTTTTATCAGCATCTGTCAGTTTATAAGCAGGTTTCATCTGATTAAAAACGCCTAAATTCCAGTTGTCTGCAGTAACCTCCGGGCTTCCTTCGACCACATTTCCGTTGATGTAATATTTCCCCCAGATGTTGTAAACCTCAGTGCCCTCTTTTTCATTTTTATCAATTGCAACAATTCTCTTATTGGTCATTGTCGCAGGACCTGGTTTGTAGTAATTATTGACCATATTCACATTCATTCCTTCACCTCCGTAGATATTATTGTGTCCCCAATTGTAAATGACATTATTTCTAAAATCGGTCAGATTGGTCAGAGCAAATTTACTTCCCGCATATTCTCCTAATCTCGGATTTCTGCTGTCGTGATTAGCGTAGATATTATGATGGAAAGATGCGAATTTTCCACCGGCAATTCCTCCGTATCCGTGAGCGCCTTTCTGATGGGCCGAATTTCTAAGGCTTTCTGTAATTACACACCATTGAAGCGTAGTATTTTCATTAACATAAATGGAAACTGTCTCGTCTGTTGACCAGCTCATCGAACAGTGGTCGACAATCAGATTTTTGATAAATCTTGCGCCTAAAGCATCACCTTCATACTTTTTCTTATCACCCATTCTGAAACGCATATAACGGATGATCACATTGTCTGCTGCGACAAAAGTTTCGTAGTTGGCAACAGTAATTCCGTCTCCGGGAGCGGTTTGTCCGGCAATGGTGACGTCGCCTTCTTTTATTCTTAAAGGAGATTCCAAATAAATAGTTCCGGCAGTTTTAAAAACGATATATCTTGCGCCTTTTTGTTCCAAAGCATGTCTTAAAGTTCCTTCTGAACCATCATCTTTCAATTTAGTAACAAACAAGACTTTTCCGCCTCGTCCACCTGATGTAAATCTTCCGAAACCTTCAGCACCGGGGAAACTCAGCGTTTTTTCCTGAGCTGATACCTGCAGAGAGAGCATTGCGAGAATGCCTGTTGCAAAGATTTTATGTTTCAGATTGAATTTCATTTAGATGTTATTTCATTATTTTGAAGGTCTGTCCATTTATTAACAGGTCGCTCCTACGGAGCTTTAATTTTTTTGCATTCATTTTCTATTAACAGTAAATCCCGATGGGATTATTCACAGTTGCATAAGCAGCGAACTATTCATTATGAAATTTGCTAATAGTATTAAAGTTCTAAAAGAGTGAATTGGTGACTTTGTCTAATTCTTATCTGGAAAAATGATTTATTTAAAACTCCTGTTAAAATTCCAGTTGTCTTTTCCTTTTAAAATATTTTTTGATGTATACTTTTTACTTTGTTCTTTAGTAAGTTGATGAGACCATGAAACGCGTTTCTCAGAATTAGCTCCTGAACCTTTTGAATTGTATTCTGCATAGAAAGTTGTTTTCTCTGCATCAGGTTTAGACCAGTTATGCCAACCTTCAGGTTTTATTGTGGAATCGATTGCACAATTCAAATAAACAGTTTTTGCAAATGGTCTCCACGGACGACCCAAATATACAGAATTTGCATCAGCATCGCCTGTTAAATTACAGTTAATAAACACATATCCGAACTCATTTCCTTCAATTGTAGAAGCAGCGGTAACGAAAGATGCATTTTTTTTAGAATAAATCGTGCAGTTTTCAAAAACAGCAGTTCCTGCTCCGAAAATATAGTCGGTAGTTCCTTCGATATAGCAGTTTTTAAAATAGTTTCTGGAAACTTTAGTTTTATCTAAAGCATCCTGAGCTCCTTTGGTGTAAAGGGTATCCTGAAATCCTAAGAATTTACAATTCTCAAAAGCGATTCTGTCGCCAGTTGTTAAAACGGCAACGGCCTGTCCGACCGGGCCTGCATCATTTTGAAAAGTGATATTTTTAGCTGAAAAATCATCAGAGAAAATAAAAACGCTTGATGAACCTGTTGTCCCAATATTTTTACCTTCAGCATTCTGCTTGGATGCATAATCGCCATAAACTAAAATCGTGTTTTCTGTATTTTCTCCAATTAAGCTAATCGGGCTTTTTGCAGCATCTACTGTGATTTTTTCTCTGTAAGTTCCTGGTTTTACAATGATTTTTGTTCTTACTTTTTTTCCTTCTTCAACAGAATTGATGGCCTCTTGAATGGTAGTGAAATTTCCTTTTCCGTCTTTCGAAACGATGATGGTTTTACCCTCATTCATCTTGAAAGAAAGAAGACTGATAACAACTACTGAAAAATAGGATAGGAACTTTATTTTTTTGTAAAAATCTGAAATATTCATAGATTTTAATTTTCATTGGAAAAATACAGACTTTCCTCCTGTGAAGGAGTAAGTCTGTATTGAAATTAATATGAATGTATCTTTGTTCTAATAACCGTAATCTTGAGTAAGATTGTAGTTATTTTGAATATATTCGAAATAAATAGGCAATAATTCTCTCTTATTGGCTTCAAAATATTGTGCGTATCCTGCAGATGGATCATTTACATACGTAGCAGAAATTCCTGATCTCCAGGCAATTGATTTGTAACCTGAAGGAGTCGTTGCAGACTGATTAGGAAGATAAAATACCTGGCTTTTGTCTGTTCCTGTAGTGTAAACGTCGATTGCTGCAATGTTTTGTTGAGCTGTTTTAGTTGGATCGTAAACAGAAGATTTATAGTAGATATTTAAAGGGACATTGGCATAAGCTCCTGTTCCGTTGATAAAATCTGTCAGTTTTTGTTTAGTTTCGATAATTTTTGAAGCTAATAAATTCCAACGAATCAAATCATATTTTCTAATTCCTTCAGAACCTAATTCCAGCAATCTTTCTTTTACAATTGCATTGAAGAAACCAACTTTATCAGAAGGAATTGTTCCTACTTGTCCAAGATTTCCTGTATAAGCTCTGTTTCTTACTGCTAATAAAGCATTTTTTGCTTCTTGTGATGGTGCTCCGTGAATTTCATTATCCGCTTCTGCAAACATCAACATTACATCTGAAAGACGAAGTAGAGGCCAGTCAACCGCAAGTGTTTGAGATGGTCCTGTGATGCTCGTCCAAGATTTTCTGTATTTAGAATCTGTCCATGCGTTTGAAGCAGCTAAATCAGCCTGATTCGTTGCATTAATGGTGAAAATTCCTACATTCATATCTCTTCTTAAGTCATATTTTGTAAACTCATAGAAATACGTTGGCAACGCATTGATACCGCCGCCTCCTTTCCATACAGAGTTGTCATGATGTTTAAGACCGTTGTAATATCCGATTTTAGAGTCTGTTCTGGTACCACCACCAAAAGCTCCTACTGCGAAAATAACTTCATTGGTTGCATCCTGAGCATTGGTATGTAAAGCTCTGAATACGTTTTCGTAGCTTGGGTTCAGACTGTGCTCGCCCGAATGATTCATAATATCTTTACATTCGTCTAAAGCTATTTGGTAATATTTCTGAGGATTTGATCCCTGAGCCATGATTTGAGGACTTCTTCTTAAAGAATATCCTGCTCTTGCCAATGCAATTCTTGCTCTAAGACCTTTCACAAAACCTTTAGAAATTCTGTTGCTGGTAGTACTACCTTCAGATCTCCAAGGAACTAAGGTTGCAGCTTTCTCCAGATCGATAATCATTTGATCATAGATAATATCTCTGTCTGTTTTTGGCTGGTTTTGCTCTGCCAAATCAGAAGCCGGTACTAAATAGAAAGGTACATCTCCCCAGTTTCTGATAAGCTCGTAGTAATATTGAGCTCTTAACGTTAAGGCTTCTCCTAAGTATCTGTTCATTAGTTTTTTATCTTCAGCAGATCCGGTTTGCATTACAGGAGATAGAGGAATATTTTTAATGACAAGATTTGCACGCTCAATTCCTGTATATAGTTTTGAAAAAGGTCCATTAAGTTCTGTATTGGTTGTACAAGCACCGAAAGTTGCTACACCTCTTCTGTCATTACAATTATAGCTTCCTGAAGTTCTGAAGTCGTCTCCGGATTGTGGTATAATCAAAGATAATCTTTGTCCATATCCGTCATCTCCTCCCAATTGAGCATACACTCCCACTAAAGCTGAAAATGTATCTGCAGTACTGTCAAACTGCTGTGCTTCAGAAATACTTGAAAGGTTTTCCGGCTCAAGAAAATCGCTGCACGAATTAAGGAAAAGTGCACCTGCCAGAAAAGATAAAATAAATATTGATTTGCTTTTTTTCATGATAATAAATTTTAGAAAGTGATATCTACACCTGTTACAAAAAATCTGCTTCTAGGATAGGCTGAATAATCAACTCCCGGAGTTAACGGATTTCTTCTTGTACTCGCTTCAGGATCATAACCTGAGTATTTTGTAATAACAAATACGTTGTTAACTGTTGCGTACAATCTGAAATTTTTAACCCCTACAGCTTCCAAAGAACCTTTTGGTAATGTGAATCCTAAAGTAACGTTGTTCAGTCTCAAGAAAGAACCGTCTTCGATTCCGTAAGAATGTAAAATGTATTGTCCAGTTGGTGGCGTCCACATTGTAGTGTTTGCGTTCAATGCTGCCAAAGCAGTAGGATCGTTCACTTTTACCCCGTTGTTATCAAACCATCTCCATCTGTCTGCCACTTCTGCAGCCATGTTGTTGTCTCTGTATAAGTATTGAGTGGTGTTCTCTATTTTATTAGCGTTATAGACTTTGTTTCCAACTGAGAAATTAAAGAATAAACTCATATCGAAGTTTTTGTAACGGAAAGTTTGATTAAAACCTCCATAAAACTTAGGCTGAGCACTTCCTAATTCTTCTCTGTCTGCATCAGTAATCTGTCCGTCACCATTTAAATCTTTTAATTTAAGATCTCCGGGTTGTACGGCTTTTGCGCCTAATGCTATTGCGCTGCTGCTAGGAACTCCTGCTTTTAAAGTGTAAACCTGTGTTACAGCATTGTAATCAAAATCACTGATTTCGTATCTTCCTTCAGTTACATATCCGTAATAGGTTCCTACAGAGCTTCCTACTTTAGCGATAAAGTCGAAACCTCCGATACCTCCCGATTGAACCAAATATGAATCTTGTCCCGGACGAACACCGCTCCCTAAACTCAAAATTTTGTTTCTGTTAGCAGAAAGGTTAATATCTGTTTTCCATGTGAAGTCTTCTTTGTTAACGATCACTCCACCAAGAGTAAATTCTAACCCTCTGTTTTGAGTCTTACCTGAATTCTGAAATTGGTTTGAATATCCAGGGAAAGGAACTTTTGCTAAAACCAATAGATCTTTTGTGTCAGTAATATATCCGTCTACACTACCATATAGTCTTCCGTTGAACAATTCAAAATCAATACCTGCATTTTTAGATACGGTAGCCTCCCATTTTACATTAGGGTTAGCCTGTGTAGTAGAAATTGCAGCTCCCGGTGTCACTGAAGTTCCAAATACATACCCGTTGTTTGCATTGATATTGTAGAAGTTGGCCCAAAGATAAGACGTTATTCTGTTGTTTCCGGAAAGACCGTAACCCACACGAAGTTTTAATTCATCTAACCAATTAACATCCTTTAGGAATTTTTCTTCTTTGATTTTCCAAGCTAGGGAAGCCGCCGGGAAATACCCCCACTGGTTTCCTTTCATAAATACATTAGATCCGTCAGCTCTTACTGATGCTGTAAGGATGTATTTGTTATCAAAAATATAGTTTACACGTCCGAAAAATGAAGCCAAACGGTCTGGTGCCAAGACTCCTGTTCTTGCAGCATCTTGAATTAAACCGGCTGGGGGAGTAGCTGCGGCAATGTTCGCAAATGCTTCTTCAGGAAGGATAGATTTTGGGAACCATTTTACATAAGTGTTACTTGTTTCACCATCTGTCTGAATGATCTCCTGACCTAATAAAACATCTAATTTATGCTTACCAAATTTTTTAGTATAGTTTAATGTATTGGTATTGGTAATTCTTCTAGATTGAGATCTATCTAATTGTACGATTGGCATATCAGCATTAGCTCTTGCCTGTGATGTAACCGTACCCCAAAACTGGTTGGTAATGATGTCTCTCTGAACGTAACCGATTACACTTCTGAAAGTAATATCTTTTGAAATGTTCCAGTTGATATAACCATTTAATAGTAAATCGTTTGATCTGTTGTCTCTTACTTCGTTGTCATTTAAAATCAAAGGATTAACCAAGTTGGTATTTGTAGCGTAGTTAGGATCAAAATCATCAACAGGAATATTAGATCCACCTTCGAAAGGCTGATACCTTACAGCATTTCTTAGTCTATTATTACTTTGAGAGCCTGAGCTTGATGTACCCACACCATTGATTAATGATCTGCTGTATCTTGCATTAAATCCGATTTTCAGTTTCTTGCTGATGTCGTAATCATATTTAAAGTTAACCATGCTTCTTTTAAAGCCTGATTTCAGCATGATACCATCTTCGTCCACATGATTTAATGTTAATGCAAAAGCAGATTTTTCAGAACCACCATTTACCGTAAGGTTGTGCGTAAAGTTAAAAGCTTCCTTACCGAATAATTCGTCTTGCCAGTCTCTTCTTTTAACGTTGCTGTACTTAGTTCCTAGTTCGTTGTAAGTACCATATCTTGTTGCGAAAGCCAATACGTCAGCTTCTACACCATTTTTGTTATACAATTCGTACTGATACATTACAAATTCGTAAGGATCAAGAACATCCAATGTGTTCATGATTTTTCTTACTCCTGTAAATCCGTTGTAATTAATTGAAGTAGTTGCTCTTTTTTTACCACTTTTTGTTGTGATCAAAACTACACCATTCGCTCCTCTGGAACCGTAGATGGATGTAGATGAAGCATCTTTCAGAACTTCGATTGATTCAATTTCTTTTGGGGTTAAAAGAGACATTGCATTATCCATCTGCACACCGTCTACAATGTAAAGGGGTGCATTACTTCCTGTGATAGAAGTACCACCTCTTACTTTGATGTCCACCTCTGCACCTGGCGAACCTTCACTCGTCTGAACCTGTACCCCGGCTAATCTACCCTGAATTGCTTCAGCAGCACTGTTTACCGGCATATCTTTTAAAGCTTCAGCTTTTACAGAAGATACGGCATTCGTAACGTCTTTTTTAGAAACCTTGGTATAACCTACCAAAACCACTTCGTCAATGTTGGTTTCTTTTTCTTTACCTTTCTCCTGCGCAAAGCCAAGTACGGGAAGCAGGAAAACAGTTAAATATAACCACTTTATCGATTGTACTTTTTTATTCATTATTATATCCTTATATAGTTTAAAGTGTGGTCAGAAAGCATTTTAAAGCTTTCCGCTTAGTTTTTTGTGGATTTTAAGTACTCTGTTTGATTTTATGTCAAATTACGCTCTTCTTGTGCAATCGATTGCGTAATTTTTCACGAAACATATTTATCGTGGCTTCTAAACTAATATTATTTTCCATTACACAAAGAAAAAAATATTATTTTTTCGTGAACTTATCTGTTTAATTTGTTTAAAATGACAAAATATTGGATTTTAAAATATATTTAAAATACTGATATTCAATTAGATGAATTGTTATTTCTATTTTTATAAATGGTATGAAAAAAATATTCGAATATTTACTGTTTAGGGTTTAAATTGATGAAAAACGGGTCGAAATTCAAGGATTTTTACCTTTCAAAAATTCCCAAAATTGATACTCAAGTCTTCAATTTTTGAAATTAACGTGATTTTTATCAGTTTTTTGGCCTCAGAAAAAATGTGTATTTTCTAATTATTGATAAATTGTCATATTTTAACATCTTGCTCTGATTAATTTTAAATTATCTTTATATATATGATATGACTGTTGTCATAAGAGCATTTTGTGGCATGATTTTTATTTCGGTAAGTACTTACGCCTAATTTGGTCAAAAAAACACGCTCTATATTCTTAAATTTTCTTAATTTTTCTCAAAATAATAATTTTATTTTATTGTTAATCAGTTGATTAAAACTTTAAATTAATTTTTTGTTAATGGAATACATATTATCTATATATTTATCGAAAAGTATTTCTGTGCAATTTTAGTGTAATTTAATGCAATCGATTACGCAATGTTTAACAGGTTTTTTTAGAAACCGTAATTTAAGTTTAAAATCTAGAGTATGACAAAATCAGAATTTCGTTACGCCCATCATCCCGAAGATGTAAAAAAATATACAACTGAAGACCTGAGAAGGGAGTTTTTAATGAATGATTTATTCAATGAAGATCAAATCAATGTAGTGTATTCTATGTACGACAGAATGATCGTGGGTGGTGCAATGCCTGTAAAAAGCGTATTGAAACTGGAGCCTACTGATGATCTGAAGGCAGAAAACTTTCTAGACAGAAGAGAATTGGGAATCATCAACGTAGGTGCTGCCGGAAAGGTAACCGTTGATGGAGAGGTTTTCGAGCTTGAAAATAAGGAAGCTTTATACATAGGAAAAGGAGCAAAAGATGTTGTTTTTGAAAACGGAAATGAAGGTCAGACTTTATTCTATTTCAATTCAGCTCCTGCGCATCACACTTTCCCTACAAAGAAAATCACTAAAAACGAAGCTGAAATTGTAGAATTGGGAGAAGCAAAATACGCAAACAGACGAACAATCAACAAATTGATTGTCAACAGCGTATTGGAAACCTGCCAGCTGCAAATGGGAATGACCGAGTTGCACGAAGGAAGTGTTTGGAACACGATGCCTTCTCACACGCATACCCGTAGAATGGAAGCTTATTTTTATTTCGATCTTGAAGAAGGGCAGGCGGTAAGTCATTTTCTTGGCCAGCCGAATGAGACCCGTCATATCTTTATGAAAAACAATGAAGCAGTCTTGTCTCCGGAATGGTCTATTCACTCAGGGGTTGGTACTTCCAACTACACTTTTATCTGGGGAATGGCAGGAGAAAATATGGATTATGGCGACATGGACGCTGTTAAAACTAACGAACTAAAGTAATTTTTTCTACATGAATTTATTCGATTTATCCGGAAAAGTAGCTGTTGTAACAGGCGGTACTCACGGATTAGGAATGGCAATGGCTGAAGGCCTTGCCTCTGCAGGTGCTGAACTGGCAATCACAAGTACAACTCCCTCAAAATTAGATGAAGCCTTAGAATATTATCGCAGTAAAGGATATAACGCTACAGGTTATCTTTTTGATGTGACAGACGAGCTTGAAGCCGCTCAGAAAGTAGCATTAATGCTTGCTACACATGGGAAAATAGACATCTTAGTCAACAATGCGGGAATCATTAAACGTGTTCCGGCTTTGGAAATGGATGTTGCAGACTTTAGAAAAGTAATCGATGTAGATCTTACCGGTCCTTTCATCATGTCTCAACTGGTTGGGAAACACATGATCAAAAGACAATCCGGTAAAATCATTAATATTTGCTCTATGATGAGCGAGCTTGGCCGTGATAATGTAGTGGCATACGCTTCTGCAAAGGGCGGACTGAAAATGCTTACCAAAAATTTAGCAACAGAATGGGCAAAACACAATATTCAGGTGAATGGTATCGGTCCCGGATATTTTGCGACGACCCAGACAGAACCCATCAGAGTAGATGGTCATCCGTTTAACGAATTTATCATCAGTAGAACTCCGGAAGGAAGATGGGGGAACCCTGAAGATCTTGCAGGGACAGCTATTTTCTTAGCTTCAGACGCAAGTAAATTTATCAACGGACACATTATCTATGTGGATGGAGGTATTTTGGCGACCATCGGGAAACCTGCTAATGAATAACACAAGAATTTTACAGAAATGAAATCTTTTATTACAGATCAATTTTTATTACAAAATAAATACGCGGAAGAATTATACTTCAATTTCGCAGAAAAACAGCCAATCATCGATTATCACAATCATTTGATTCCTAAAGATATTGCTGAAGATACGGTTTTCGAAAATATTTCTAAAGTTTGGATTGCGGGCGATCATTACAAATGGCGTGCAATGCGTACGATGGGTGTGAACGAAAGATTCATCACAGGTGACGCAACAGACAAAGAAAAATTCGAGGCTTGGGCAAAAACAGTTCCTTATACATTAAGAAATCCTTTGTACCACTGGACGCATTTAGAATTAAAGCGTTATTTCGGAATCGATGAATTATTAAACGAAAAAAACGCATCAGATATTTACGACAACATCACGGCACAGCTTCAGACTCCTGAAAAGTCGACAAGAGGTTTGCTGAAAATGATGAACGTAGAATCTTTGTGCACGACTGAAGATCCGATTGATGTTTTAAATTATCATCAGGATTTGGCAAAAAGTGATTTCAGCATCAAAGTAAGTACAGCTTTCCGTCCAGATAAAGCAATTTTAATTGAAAACCACAACTTCGCAGACTATATTTCTAAATTGGGTGAGTCAGCTGGAATTGAAATCAACTCTTACCAGACTTTATGCGATGCTTTAATCAAGAGGATTGAATATTTCCACGAAAACGGATGCAGATTGTGCGACCACGGATTGAACAATATTTCTTTCGAGGAAGCTTCAGAAGCTGAAGTGAGCGCAATTTTCAATGATAAAATTTCAGGAAAAGTGATTGCTGAAAAGCAGGTAAATCAGTTCAAAACTGCGATTTTATTATTCTTAGGCGAAACATATCACAAATTCGGATGGGTTCAGCAGTTCCACTTGGGAGCATTGAGAAACAACAACGAAAGAATGCACAGAATTTTAGGTCCTGATACAGGCTGGGATTCTATCGGTGACTTCGTTCAGGCTGAAACTTTGTCTAAATTGCTAAACGCTTTAGACGGAAAAGACAAACTGACCAAAACAATTTTATATAACTTAAATCCTGCCGACAACGAAATTTTCGCTACAATGATAGGGAATTTCAATGACGGCAGTATCAAAGGAAAGGTACAGTTCGGATCGGGCTGGTGGTTTTTGGATCAGAAAGACGGAATGATCAAGCAGATGAATGCCCTTTCAAACATGGGATTGATTAGCTGTTTCGTAGGAATGTTGACAGATTCAAGAAGTTTCTTATCTTACCCGAGACACGAATACTTCAGAAGAGTGTTGTGTAATCTTTTCGGAGAAGAAATGAAAAACGGCGAATTGCCGGATGATATGGAACTGATTGGGAAAACTATTTCCGATATTTGTTATCATAATGCTAAAAATTATTTCGATTTTTAAATTTCGAATTAAATAAAATTTGAACCATTAAGGATGATTAAGGAGTTAAGGTTTTTTAAGCTTAAAATCTTAGATTTTATTAAGCAGATTGCTTAGAGCGAAGCTCAACTTAACTATTCTCAACTCCTTAATAAATCTTAATGGTTTAAATCATAACAATAATTTACATATCTGCAATTTTTCTAAACCTGAAAAATCTTTGTGAGCTTGGCTGAGTGGAACGCCTTTGCGAACTTAGAAACAGTTAGTAGTTTAAAAAAATCTTAGCGCACTTTGCGTTTAAATAACAGCAGATATTAAACAGAGTATTTAAAATATGGCTAACAAAATACTTACTTTCGGTGAAGTAATCATGAGGCTTTCACCTCCCGGAAATAAAACAATGAAACAGAGCCACGAGATGGAATTCTTTTTCGGCGGAACTGAGCTCAACGTAGCTTCTTCATTGGCAACAATGGGTTGCGACGTAACGCACATCAGCAATGTATCTGATGATTTTGTGGGAGAATCAGCATTATCTTTCATCAAAAGTTTTGGGATCGACACGACTTTCATCAATAAAAATGAACATCCTTTAGGTTTATATTTCCTTGAAGTCGGAGCATCCGTTCGTGCAAGCAGAATTGCTTACAACAGACTGAACGGTTCTTTTGCCAACATCAAACCAAAACAGATCGACTGGAAAAAAGCCCTTGAAGGTTGCGACTATTTCCACTGGACAGGCATCAGTCCCGGAATTTCCGAAGGTGCTTATGAAACTTTGAAAGAAGGTTTGTTGACCGCCAGAGAAATGGGAATTGAAGTAACAACCGATCCTGCTTACCGTTCCAACCTTTGGAAATACGGTAAAAATGGAAACGAAGTTTTAAAGGAATTGGTTTCTTACTCAACGATTTTCATCGGTGGAGTGAATGAGATCAATGAAATTTTGGGAACTCAGTTTTCATCAGATCAGCAAGGTTTCATGGAAGCTTGTGAAGAATTAAAAAAGCAATGTCCTTCCATTCATAAAATTTTCGACAAAATAAGAATCGGGGTTACGGCAAGTTCTCAGCAAACGCAGGGAAGGGCATTGATCAACGGAAATTATTTTGAAACCAAATTTTTAGAAATAGACAACGTTGTCGACAGAATCGGGACAGGAGATGCTTTTGCAGCAGGTTTAATTTATGGTTTATTAAATTTCGATGACGAAAAAGCTTTAAATTTTGCCAACGCAGCCTGTGCCATCAAACACACCATTTTAGGCGACATCAATTACTGCAGCGCAGAAGATATCCTCGAAGTAATGGTCGGAAATTCCGGAGGACGCATCAAAAGGTAATTCGCTGTTAGCTTTTGGCAATTGGCTCAGGAAGTTCTTCGAAATAAAAAAGTTTATTAATTAAAATTTTAATGGTCTTTTATAAGCGAAGCGGCTTTGTGAAACCAAAGAACAGTTAGTAAGAAAAAACCTTTGTGAACTCTGTGTTCAAAAAAACAGCATAGAAAGTCCCAACGGGACGATTTATCAAAGGATAGGATAAAATCCTATCAAATAATACATTTCTTCTCAACCTAAATTGGTAGAAGAAAACCAAATTTTAACAAAGTCCTCAACGGGACAGCATACCAAAGGATGGATAAAACCCCATCAAAGATTATTTTAACAAAATAATTAAAACAAAATGACAAAAATTCAATTGGTTACAAACACCATTATTGATCAGGGAGCTTTGCCTCTGTATTACAATGCTGATGAAACGGTAACTTTAGAAATATTAAAATCGCTTTACAAAGCAGGAATCCGTGCGGTAGAATATACCAGCCGTGGAGCAGCTGCGTTGAGCAATTTCACAAAAATGGTAGAAGTTCGTAATGCAGAAATGCCTGAAATGCTTCTCGGTATCGGAACTATTAAAAATGTAAAACAAGCAGAAGAATATTACAGGGCAGGAGCAGATTTCTTTATCAGTCCGGGGTTTGTGGCGGAAGTTGCAGCATTTTTAATTCCGAAAGACTTATTGTACAGTCCGGGTTGTATGACACCTACCGAAATTATTGCGGCGGAAACTGCTGGGGTAACTTTCATTAAATTATTCCCAGGAAATGCTTTGGGACCAGGATTTATGAGTGCCATCAAAGATGTTTTCCCGAATCTGAAATTTATGCCGACCGGAGGGGTTGATACCACGAAGGAAAGCATTGAAAGCTGGTTTAAGGCCGGAGTTTCTGCTGTAGGAATGGGAAGCAAGCTGGTAAGCAAAGAATTAATGCTTGCGAAAGACTATGCGACAATAGAAATTGAAACCAAAAAAGTGCTGGATATCATTCAGACTTTAAAATAAATACATTGACTATGAGTTCAGTTAAATCTATTAAGCCGACACAATACAGGTGGACGATCTGTCTTCTTTTATTTCTCGCCACCACGATCAATTATCTGGATCGTCAGGTTTTATCTTTGACATGGAAAGATTTTATCGCACCGGAATTTCACTGGAATAACAATGATTACGGAAACATCACCGCATTATTTTCTATATTTTATGCAGTGGGAATGCTTTTCGCAGGAAAGTTTGTGGATTTCATGGATACCAAAAAAGGTTTCCTTTGGGCAATCGGAGTTTGGTCTGTGGGGGCAGTTCTACACGCATTCTGTGGAATCGCAACTTCAGGAATTCTTACAGGAACTTGGACGGCCGGTTTTCATGGTTCTAAAGAATTGATCGGAACAGTTTCCAACACTTCTGCAATCATCAGTACGAGTGTTACTTTATTTGTTTTTGCACGTTTCGTATTGGCGATTGGTGAGGCAGGAAATTTCCCGGCAGCGATCAAAACTACGGCAGAATATTTTCCTAAAAAAGACAGAGCATTTTCTACAAGTATCTGGAACGCAGGAGCAACTGTTGGAGCATTGGCAGCACCGCTTACCATTCCATTCATTGCAAAATCAATGGGTTGGGAATGGGCATTTATTATCATTGGTGCTTTAGGATTTGTATGGATGGGACTTTGGGTTTTCGTTTACAAAAAACCTCATTTACACAAGAGAGTTAACGAGCACGAACTAACTTACATCAATCAGGATCAGGATGATCTTCCGAATGAAGACACTTCAGTTCCTGAAAAAGTATTTACGTTCAAAGAATGTTTCAGCTACAGACAGACCTGGGCTTTTGCCTTCGGAAAGTTCATGACAGACGGCGTTTGGTGGTTCTTTTTATTCTGGACACCGGCTTATTTAAGTTCGGTTTACGGAATGGATTCCACAGAAAGTGCATTGCCACTATTCGTACTTTACATGATTACTTTATTGTCTATCATCGGCGGATGGCTTCCAAAATATTTTGTTGAAAAGAAAGGAATGAACGCTTACAACGGGAGAATGAAAGCGATGTTGATTTTCGCATTTTTCCCTCTATTAGCACTTTTAGCACAACCTTTAGGAACAATTACGTATTGGTTACCTGTTTTAATTATCGGAGTTGCAGGAGCGGCACATCAGGCTTGGTCGGCAAACATTTTCTCAACCGTAGGCGATATGTTCCCGAAAAAAGCCATCGCAACGATCACAGGAATTGGCGGAATGGCAGGGGGAATCGGATCATTTATCATTAATAAATCTTCAGGAGTTTTATTCGATCACGCCCACAAAGCCTGGTCAACAGTAGATGGAGTTCCGTTATTGGAAAAATATCCTCAATACGTAAACGATCGTTTGCCGGATGGATTTTTTGAGCAGTTGGAAAAGTCAGGAGCCGTAGTTTCAGACGGAATTGACAAAGGATACATGATCATTTTCTCAATTTGCGCAGTCGCTTATCTGATTGCATGGGTCGTAATGAAATCATTGGTTCCTAAATATAAGGTAATCAGTAAATAGAAAATAAAATTTAAACCATTAAGGAGAATTAAGAAGTTAAGAAAAAGTAAGATTTTGCAAGCAAATTGAAGTGCGACCTTAAGAAATTTATTTCTCTCAAATAACCTTAACTCCTTAATAAATCTTAATGGTTCAAATATAAAACTTTGAGTTCTTAGCTAAGTAAAACGCCTTTGCGAACTTAAATATATACATCAAGCATTAAAAAAATCTTCGCGGACTTTGCGTTTAAAAAAGCATTCAGCATCAAGATTTCATCGAATTAAAATCACAATTTAATTCAAATTAGAAAAATGGAAAATCAGACAAAACAAAAATTAAACCGTCAAAATAGCGGTATAGATACAAAATTACCAATCAAAATCGTACAGTTCGGGGGAGGAAACTTCATGCGTGGATTTACAGATTATGTAATTGATAAATTAAACAAAGAAGCAGATTTCAACGCAGGAATTGTCAATATTCAGCCGACACCCAACGGTTCAGTTCACAAACTTGAAGAACAGGGGAATCTTTATACTTTATTTTCAAGGGGAATTAAGAAAGGAGAAATCATCGATGAGAAATGCGTGATTTCGGCGATTCAGAAGTCGGTAAATCCTTATTCAGATTACAACAGTTTCTTGGAGTTGGCAAAAGAAGAAGAACTTGAATTTGTTTTTTCAAATACAACCGAAACTGGAATTGCCTACGACGAAACTGAAAATACCTACGAAGGTCCGCACAAAAATTTCCCTGCGAAAGTAGCGGTTTTACTTCACGAAAGATACAAGCATTTCAATGGGGCAGCAGACAAAGGTTTAAGAATTATTCCTTGCGAGCTGATTGAAGAAAATGCGGTTGTTTTAAAAGGAATTATTTTAAAATATGCCCAACTTTGGAATTTAGATGAAGGTTTTGCAGAATGGGTTGAAAACAGTAATCACTTCCACAATACTTTGGTCGACAGAATTGTTCCGGGCTATCCGAAAGATGATGCTGCGACGTATGAAGACCAGTTGGATTATGAAGACCCGATGATGGTGGTTTCAGAAACATTCCTTTTATGGGTGATTCAGGGAGGTGAAGATTTAAAACAGAGAATTCCTTTTGATCAGATCAACGAACAGATTTTGGTGGTGGATAATATCCAGCCATACCGTTTAAGAAAGGTCAGAATTCTGAATGGCGGACATACTTTGATGTTGGCTCCGGCCATTTTAGCAGGAAAAGAAATCGTAAAAGAAGCGATTGATGACCAGTTTATCGGAACTTTTTTAAGCGAATCGATATTTAATGAAGTCAACCAGACTTTAGGGTTAGATGAAAATGAACTGAAAGAATTTGCGGAAGAAGTATTCGACAGATTCAGAAATCCTTTTATCAAGCATCATTTGGCAAGTATCGCTTTATATTTTGTTTCTAAATTTAAAGTAAGAGTCCTTCCGAGTTTACTGACTTATGTTGAAAGAAATAACAAACTTCCATTGAACTTAACGTTCTCTCTGGCAAGTTTAATCAGATTCTATCAGGGAAGTTTTGGTGAAAAATCTCTTCCTCTGAATGACGAAGAAGCCATCGTAAACAGATTCAGGGAAATCTGGAAAAACGAAGATTACGAAGTGGTTTCAGAACAGGCGTTAAGCGAAAAACTGTTTTGGGATACCGACCTTACACAGTTGGAAGGCCTGAAAGCCGCAGTTGCAAAAGCATTGTACGAAATCGACCACAATGAAATGGAAACTGCCTACAAAAATTTTATTCAATCTTATTCTTAAAAAAATCATGCAAAAGAAAGTACTGAAAGTAAATCCCAAAGACAACGTTATTGTAGCGCTGTTAGATTTGCCTGCCGGAGAATCGGTGCACTTAGACGGTACAGATTATACGATTCTTAAAGATATTAAAGCAAAACATAAATTCGCTGCCATAGATTTTGAGGATGGCGACCATATCATCATGTATGGCGTAATCGTTGGAAAAGCCAACCAATCCATCAGACAGGGCGAAGTGATTACCACCGAAAACGTAAAGCACCAAAGTGCAAAAGTAGTCGGGAAAACCGAAACTTTAGGCTGGACTCCTCCGAATGTAGATAAATGGAAAGACCGCACTTTCATGGGATATCACCGTGAAGACGGACAGGTGGGAACAGAAAACGTTTGGCTGTTTTTCCCGTTGGTATTCTGCGAAAACAAGAATATCGAAACGCTGAAGGATATTTTTGAAAAAGAACTGCTTCACGATAAAGCCAGCAAACATCAGTTATTACTGCGTTCTTTATTGAACGGCGGTGCAACTGTTGAAGTTGAAGAAGAACAAGCGGATACAAGAGTGTTTAAAAACATCGATGCAAGATTCATCACACACCAAGGCGGTTGTGGCGGAATCCGTCAGGACGCTGAAGCATTAGGAAGACTGTTTGCAGGATATGTCAACAACCCGAATGTTGCCGGAGCTACGGTTCTCAGCTTAGGGTGTCAGAATCTTCAGGTTCAGATTTTCATGGATTCACTTCATGCATTGGCTCCAAATAATAAAAAACCAATCGTCGTTTACGAACAGCAAAAATCGGGTACCATCGATGAAATGCTGACCGGCGTTATCAAAGATTCATACGAAGGCATTAAAAAAGCCAATGAAATAGAAAGAAAACCAGCATCGATCACCAAACTGAACATTGGTCTGGAATGTGGTGGTTCAGACGGTTTCTCAGGAATTTCTGCGAACCCTGTTTTGGGTGAAGTTTCTGATATTATGGCAGCCGTTGGCGGAACAACCATGTTGGCCGAGTTCCCTGAATTGTGTGGAGTAGAGCAGGAGTTGGTCAACCGTTGCATCAACGATGAAGACGGTGTAAAGTTCCTGAAACTGATGAAAGATTTTGAAGCCTCTGTGGTTGCGGCAGGATCAGGATTTGATATGAATCCGTCTCCCGGAAACATCAAAGACGGTTTAATTACCGATGCCATGAAATCTGCAGGAGCTTCCAAAAAAGGCGGCGCTGCACCCATCGTGGAAGTTCTCGATTTTACAGAATACGCCACAAAACCAGGTCTGAATCTTTTGTGTACTCCCGGAAATGATGCCGAGTGTACAACCGCTTTGGTTGGTTCCGGAGCAACAGTTGTTCTTTTTACTACAGGTCTTGGAACTCCGATGGGAAATCCTATCACGCCGGTTGTGAAGATTTCTTCCAACACAATTTTGGCGGAAAAAATGTCAGACATTATTGATTTCAATGCAGGTACCGTAATCAGCGGAGAAAAAACAATTCCCGAAGCGGCAGACGAACTTATGGAACTCATCATCAACGTGGCCAGCGGCGAGGTAAAAACCAAAGCGCACGTTCTGAATCAGAATGATTTCATTCCATGGAGACGAGGTGTCTCTCTGTAATGGGTTAATTATATTAAATATTAGGGTTGAAAATGCTTTCTACATTGTGTAGGGAGCATTTTCTTTTTATACATCTAAAACTTTGTATATTTAGAAATTGTACTATAAGTAAGATATATGATATTTAATGGAATTAATAATCAAAAAATAGAATTTAAATTATTACTTTTTGATCGAGATGAATGGGAACTTATGACAGGTTCAACGACTATAACAGAACCATATGATATTGGTCTTAGATTAGATATGGTTAAGATTGAAGTGCTTACAAGTATATTTATTTCTGATGTTAATAAAATGATTCAATGGTTTGATGGTTTACATGTGAAAAAATCAGTTGAGTATAAACTCTTTGTTCTTCATAATCAATTGACATTCGAATTACTCCAGAATAATGCTGATTTTAAAACTATCCGAATAGAATATGATGGAACACTGCCAGTACCAGGAATAGGAGGATGCTCAGAGTATATAGATGATTCTTTGCAAAAAGATTGTATTGAATGCAAATTGGATAATGAGAATTTGAACAGAATTATTATTGAATTAAAAAATGAATTGTATCAGTCACTAGAAAGCTATAAGTAGAATTTTATAGAGATAAGTCTCAATTTCTTCTTTTATTTCTAAATTGAAAATGTCACGGATTGCAAATCCGCGACATCGGATCTTTTGTGTAGAATATTTTCTCCCACTTTATTTTATCATTTATTATATCAAAATTTTCTACTTGTTCGAAGGTAAAAGTAGATAGTAAAGTAAAAAGTAAAATTAAACTTTTCATTAAGCGTAATTTTTTTTAGGAAAAATAATAAAATTGATGTTTCACATTCATGCATTATTTTCTTATTTGGTAAATTTCATTCAAATTTTTTAATAGTGATTTTGTCAGTATGTGCTTTTAAGACTTCACCTTTGGTAATATATTTCGTTATATTTAATGGACTGACTTGACACTTATTTAAGTGTGTAATTAATCGGTCAAGAAAACGAGATAAAATATCTGAGCTTTCTGATTTTATTATAAATAGATTATCAATAGTTTCTGCATCATCGAAAGCTAAAGGTTTAATTATATTGTTTTTAAATGTTCCAATCGTTAAATATCCACTATTTAGCACCACTATATCATTTGCAAAATATTGTACAGGTCGAACTGAATCAACTTTATCAATATTGCCATCAACAGCAAAAATAAAAGTGAACAATGGATTCTTATATTTTTGATCTAGACTAAAAGATAGTATATCTCTTACATCTGACATGTTGTCTATTTGATTATATGCTGTGTTTTCAACTAAGCAATTGGTCATATTGTCCCTCAAGTGAATTAGTTTATTTGCAAATTCTACTGAATGATTAGGCTTAAGAGTTTTTTTTATCTCTCCAACAGCCAAAACTGTTTCTATTGGATAATAAACCGAACCGTTCATGCTTTCGAAAAATTTAGGTGTACTCAATCTATCAAAAATAATTATATCAAATTGATTGCTTACATTTCCTAAATGATCTATTATTTGTCCTTGTTTCACTTAAATATCTTTCTGGAAGAAAGAGACTGATTTTTTCTCTAATAATTGATTCTACCTCCCTACCAGATTCATCAATATTTGAAGCGGAATGTATTTGTTTAGCTCTTATACAAGCAATGTTAATATCATTAATTATATTGTTAATAGCATTTACAAAATCGTAGTTCTTCATAATCTAATATTTAATCAAATATAATTAAACTTAAACATTAATTTTATGAAAATGAATTACCCACGCTTGCACCAGCGAAAAACAAAAACAATTTCTACATTCCTGCGAAAACAAACCACCCCGTCAAAAATTCTTTCGAATTTTCGCCACCCCTCCGGAGGAGGGGAATTTTTCACTTTTTGCTTTTTATTGAATATTTGGCTAACATTTTCTAAATTTGAATTAAAGTCTTATTTTCTTACACAGACTATAATTCCCCTCCCTCGGAGGGGTGGATTTTTTCGAAGAAAGAAGACGGGGTGGTTTAAACAGCACAAAACAAAAAACACAACATAATGAAAGAAATATTAACCCATATCAGCGGAATTCCCATCAGTGAAAACTACTTAGAAAATCTACCATACAATCCCAAATTAAAGCCATTATTACACGGAAAGCGAAAAGCAGGAATTTTAAGTGAAGTAATTTTTTGGAAGCAAGTGAGGGCAAAAAGTTTTCATCAGATAGATTTTGACAGACAAAGAATTATAGGAAATTATATCGTTGATTTTTATGTTAAGAAATTAGGATTGGTTATTGAAATTGATGGTTGGAGTCATGATGTTAAAAAAAATTATGATGAAGTAAGGCAGAAGTATTTAGAATCTTTAGGACTGAAAATATTTAGAGTTATTGATTTTGATGTGAAGAATAATCTGGGTAAGGTAATGAAAGATTTGGAGGATTTTATTGTTGAGAATTATAGCTGCTAAAACCACCCCGTCTCAATTTTCTGTGAAAATTGATCCACCCCTCCAGAAGAGAGGAATTTCTACACATAGTCTCTTGTCGAAAATGTAACCATGTTTTTTTTATTTGGATTACAATTTCAGATTGATGCGCCACAATAATTCCGCTCCTTCGGTTTACTGTTTCAGACTGGAAACGGATAGAGTTTAAGATGAGAAGTGTTTAATAAGATTAAAACAAAAGGCTGAAATTTTACTTCAGCCCTTTACAGAAAAACATTAGGTGTCCAGACAGATTATTTTATCCTGTTACTTTAAGGTTCTTAATTTTTCCGTCAGCAATTTTAAAATGAAATTTCAAAGTCAGAGGACTTCCCGGAAATGTTCCTGCAATTTTTGCCGACAAAATATTTTCTTTTTCATCATAAGCTACCGGATCCATCGTTGCTTTATAGTCTCTGTTGGATTTATCGATCCACTTTTCGATTTCTGCTTTTCCGATATGGGTTTTGCCTTCATCAAATACATGGGCATTTTCTGCGAAACAGTCTGCATAAGCTACACTGTCAAATTCATTTTGGCTTTTAACTAATTCTTCAATTACTTTAGGTAAGTTCATACTATTATATTTTTTTGAGTTATTAAATAGTTGGTACGGTTCCTCCGTCGATGACATATTCGGTTCCTGTTAAATAGCTGGCTCTTGGCGAAACAAGAAATCCTACAAATTCAGCGACCTCTTTCGGTTCGGCAGGTCTTCCAAAAGGAATTCCGCCCAGTGCATCCATAACGCCCTGTTGCGCTTCTTCTACAGTGCTGTTTGCGTTTCTCGCAATTTCGCCCAGCCAGTCTTTCGATGCTGTCGTATTGATCCACCCCGGTGAAACAGCCAAAACACGAACACCTTCTGGAGTCACTTCATTCGACAGACTTTTACTGTAATTTCTCAATGCTGCTTTCGAAGCGGCGTAAGGCAAAGTAGAATCATACAGAGGAAGTTTACCCTGAATGGAAGCAATGTGGATAATAACTCCACTTTTTCTCTCAATCATTTGAGGTAAAAATCCTCTGTCCAGTCTTACGGGAGCAAGTAAATTAGCCTTTAATGTAGATTCCCAGTCTTCATCTGATAATGCATTAAAACCACCGGCAGGTGTTGTGGATGAGCCGAGGTTGTTAATCAGAATATCCAGTCGGCCATACGTAGACATTATTTCACTGATTACCTTCTGTGTTCCTTCTGCAGTACTCAAATCGGCAGCTATGAAATGCAGATTGCTGTTTTCTTCTTCCGGCGCATTTCTTGCGGAAATAATAACAGTTGCCCCGGCTTTCAATAGTCTTTCTGCAATAGCTTTTCCGGCTCCTTTTGTACCTCCTGTTACCAAAGCAATTTTGCCTGATAACTCATTGTTGAAATTAAATTGTTCCATTTTGATAATTTGTTTATAGGACAAAATTGGGGGATAAAAACAGTTTGTACAAGTACGGAATTACGATTCAGATAGGGATAAATTATTCCCCTATTGTGCAAATCGGAACATACGTTTAAATTTGCTTTATGTATGAGAGAAAAATAATCCCGAACCTAAATTGCGGTCTCGATCTGATCGGTGAGGTACTTTACGGCAAATGGAAAATACGTCTGCTCTGGTTTATCGATCAGGGACATCAAAGACCTAGTGAATTGCAGCGCAAAATTCCTGATGCTACAAGGAGGGTTTTGAATATTCAGCTAAAAGAACTGGAAGATCATGAATTGATTACCAAGAAAATTTATCCTGTAGTGCCGCCCAAAGTAGAATATAGTCTTACTGAATTGGGCAAAAGCGTTATTCCGGTAATTTTGCAGTTGGGAATCTGGGGTGATCAAAACGAAACGCATTTACGTACTGTTATTTTAAAACGTTTGAACGCAGAAAGCGAGTCGCTTCGCTTGGAAGAATGAGGAGTGAACGTTGAGTCGCTACGGTAAGATAGTGGTATCATTGCAAAATGTAAAATTCCCCTCCCTTGGAGGGGTGGCGAAAATTCGAAAGAATTTTTGACGGGGTGGTTATGAAAGTATTAAGATATAAAAGTTGTTAAAACAAAACATTTATTTCCTCTTCGAAGATTTCCTCACACAAATTTTAGGCGCAAGCACAACCCTCTTTTCAATAGAAACTCCGGAAGAATTATCTTTAATATTATCCAAAAAAACCTGTCCTGCCATATTTCCCATAATGAGAGGAGTCTGATCCATCGAACTCATCGGAAGTTCCATAAATTGGGTAAAAGGTTCATTTGAGAAACCGATTACAGCAACTTCCTGAGGTATTTTGATCTTTCGTTTTTTTAATTCCTGACAAGCACCCAAAGCAGCAAAATCACTGGCAGAAAATATCGCATCTGGAATCGATTTGCTTTCCCATAAAGTTTTGATGGCTTCAATTCCGGCATCGATCGAACTTCCGGTATAGATAATGTTTTCCTCCTTTACCTGAAAGTTGTGATCTATTAAGGCTTGTTTATAACCGTTCAGACGGTTTTGATAGATTTCAAGATTTTGGTCTCCCGAAAAGTGACAGATATTCTTGTAGCCTTCATCAATCAGATGTTCTGTTGCCATGTAACCACCACGGTAATCATCAACCGTCACCGTACTTATCCCCGGAATATCTTTCTTTCTGTCAAAGAAAATAATTGGAGTATTCGTCGTATTTAAAATATGCTGAATATGTTCTGTATCCACTGTCGTTCTGGAAACCGACATGAAAATTCCGTCCACCTGTGCGTTTAACAAGGTATTGAGGTGCTTTTTTTCAATTAAAACATCTTCATGACTTTGGCAAATAATGACGTGATAACCATAAGCAGAGAGTTCTTCCTCAATTCCACGAATGACAGACGAAAAGAAATTGGTGTTTACAAAAGGAACAATGATGCCTACATTTTTGGTTTCACCACTTTTTAAAGCTTTGGCGAGATTATTCTGTTTGTAGTTCATTTCCTTCGCAGTTTTCACTACCAAATCCTTTGTAGCCTGGCTTATTCTCGGGTTATCATTCAATGCTCTCGAAACCGTTGCCACACTTACGTTTAGCTTTCTGGAAATATCATAAATAGTGGCGTTTTTCTTTGTCATACCTCGTTTTCTATTGTTTAAAACAATGAATGTTTCTTCATCATTATTGATGTGAATTTAATCATTTAACGTAGAAATATATTTTAGATATGAATATTTTCTAAGCTTTTTTAAATGACAAATTACAGCGATAAATTTAATTAAAATTTATTATTATAAAAGTCTTTTTGAAACAAAGGATATTTAGGCCTAAAAAATAAAAAGAGCACCGAAAAAATTCGATGCCCTACAAACTAATTATAAAACTAAAGTATATTTATTTTTTCCAAACCTTTTCGATCTCCTCTAAAGATTTTCCTTTGGTTTCAGGTACCCATTTCCAGACGAAGAACAGCGATAAAACACTCATCACACCATAAAATCCGTAAGTAAATGCGCCACTGAATTCCATCATAAAAGGGTAGGTGGATGAAATTAAATAATTCGCTGCCCATTGAGCGGCAACAGCAATTGCAATCGCACTTCCTCTGATTTTGTTAGGGAAAATTTCTGAGATTAAAACCCAGCAAATCGGGCCCCATGACATCATAAATGAAGCCGTATAAACGATGATAAATACCAAAGTTAAAGTTCCGATGATTTGATAGTACGACAAAATCGCAATCGCAAACATTCCAATCGCCATCCCGACTGAACCAACTATCAATAATGGTTTTCTTCCCCATTTATCAACTGTGAAGATTGCGATGACGGTAAAAACAACATTCACCAATCCCATCACAACGGTCTGCAGCATTGATGAATCTTTGTGAACACCCATACTTTCAAAAATCCTTGGAGCGTAGTATAAAGCCACGTTAATTCCCACAAATTGCTGGAAAACAGAAAGCAAGATTCCAATTACGATCACAGTTTTCCCGAAGGCGAAAATTTCACTTTTATGCTCAACAACAGTGCTTTTAATTTCAGAGAAAATTTCTTTCCCACGCGCTTCACCATTGATTTTGGTTAAAATTTTCAACGCTTCCTCATCTTTATTAATGAACGTCAGATAACGCGGTGTTTCAGGAACGAAAAACAATAGAATTCCGAATAAGGCAGAAGGAATTGTCAAAGATAAAAACATATATCTCCATCCGATCTCGTTGATCCATTCTACGGTTTGTCCGCTTGCGATGCCCCAGTTCACAAAGTAAACCACGAGCATCCCGAAAATAATGGCAAACTGATTTAATGATACCAGTTTACCACGTATTTCGGCAGGTGCAATCTCACCAATGTACATCGGGCAGACCGCCGAAGCGAGTCCTACGCCGATTCCACCAATGATCCTATAAAAATTAAATGCCAGCAAAACACCCATAGAATGTTCGCCGTGTTTGAAGAATAAAAATTCAGGATACGCCGCTCCCAAAGCACTGATGAAGAACATAAATGCCGAAAGCATCAATGATTTTTTTCTTCCCAGCTTTGTGGAGATTATCCCGGAAATAGCGCCACCGATGATGCATCCGATCAATGCACTCGAAATGGTCGCTCCGTGTGCCAATGAGCTCAATCCCAAAGGAATAATTAAATATTCCTGAATCGATTTTTCAGCTCCGGAAATCACGGCGGTGTCATATCCAAACAAAAGTCCTCCCAAAGTGGCGACCAACGTGAGTACAGTAACGTACAACATATTGATCTGCGCCTTTGTTCCTGAAGAATATTTAGGACCGGAATCTATTATTTGCATAGTTTGATTTAGTTTTGATTGTTAAAATGATTTAAACACGAATTTCACAAATAACACTAATGAATTTGTGAAATTCGTGCGATAAGTTCGTGTCATTTGTGTTTAAAGAGATTATAAATACTGATTAATAATACTCTCAAGATATTCCTGCTTTCCGCTTTCTCTACCAACTTCTCCCAATCCCTGAGCGTAAATGGCAAGATCAGTTAAAGATAAGTTTCCGTTTTCGAAATCTTTACCTTTTCCACTGTCGAAAGAAGAATATCTGTTGGTTCTGATCTCAGAATATTTTGATTTTTCTAAAATTTTGTCAGCAGCTAAGAATGATCTTGCAAAATTGTCCATTCCACTGATGTGAGCGATGAAAATGTCTTCTAAATCTGTAGAGTTTCTTCTGATTTTAGCATCAAAATTAACACCTCCACCTTGGAAACCTCCAGCCTGAATAATCACCAACATCGCCTGAGTCATTTCATATAAATCAACCGGGAACTGATCTGTATCCCAACCGTTTTGGTAATCTCCTCTGTTCGCATCGATGCTTCCCAAGACATTGTTGTCAGCAGCTACCTGAAGTTCGTGCTCAAAAGTGTGTTGTGCTAAAGTAGCGTGGTTTACTTCAAGATTTAATTTAAAATCATTCAGTAAATCATACTGACGAAGGAAATTCAGACACGTAGCAGCATCAAAATCGTACTGGTGTTTTGTAGGCTCCATCGGTTTTGGCTCAATGAAGAAAGTCCCTTTGAATCCCTGAGCTCTTGCGTAGTCTTTCGCCAAATGTAAAAACTTAGCCATATGTTCCTGCTCACGCTTCATATTCGTATTTAGAAGTGACATATAACCTTCACGACCGCCCCAGAATACATAATTTTCTCCACCTAATTTGATGGTCGCATCCAAAGCATTTTTCACCTGTCCACCAGCGTAAGCCAAAACGTCAAATGAAGGATTGGTTGCCGCACCGTTCATAAATCTTGGGTTTGAGAAACAGTTCGAAGTTCCCCAAAGTAATTTTACACCAGAAGCAGCTTGTTTTTCTTTAGCATAATCAGTGATGAATTCTAATCTTTTTGTAGATTCTGTGAAATTATCTGCCTCATCAATCAAATCATAATCGTGGAAACAGTAATAAGGAACGCCTAATTTTGTGAAAAATTCGAAAGCGGCATCCATTTTTTCTGTTGCTCTTTGTTTTGCATCAGAAGCTGTTAACCAATCAAATTGCTGAGTTCCTGCACCAAACGGATCGCCACCGGTTGCGCAGAACGTGTGCCAATAAGCAGAAGCAAACTTGAAATATTCTTTCATTGTTTTTCCACGAACCACCAAATTCTCATCATAAAATTTGAATGCCAACGGATTGTCTGATTCTCTTCCCTCAAATTTAATTTTTTCTATTCCTTTAAAGTACTCTTTGTTTCCTGTCGTAATTGCCATTATTTTGATTTTATATTTTTATTGATTTTTTGAATTTTCTATATTTTTATTTGGGCAGCTTTTGAATAGATCGAAAGCTATTTATTATTTTTTTATGGCAGCTTTTCCGCCTTCCACTCCCGCTTTTTTCTGAAAAAGCCAGCGCATTTCCAATTGTTTTTTTTCAGAAAAAGAGCTCCGTTCAAGTCGGGCTGCGAGTTTGTCATTATACCAAATGAACTCTAATTCATCGTAGTAATAAACTAAGATTCATCAATCACTTGTTCAAGTTTTGTTTTCGATGACCATAACTTTTTCTGTACTGATCCATATTTTTAAATCAGGAATGTAGGTCGGGATAATATCTTTTGCTGTTAAAATATTATTCTACCTGTCTAACACTGCCACTTTCATTGCCGCTGCTCGTGCCATTCCGGATTAAATCGGTGGTGCCAAAAATTTTCATCTCAGTATCTAACAAATATGCAATCGATTGCGCAAAAGAAAGATAAAAGGAATGAATTTTTACCTTCTGCTTTGATGATTCGTTTTCTCAAACCGTCATT